>CAZUWC010000031.1:0-10982 GCA_964623935.1 uncultured Halobacteriales archaeon | reverse complement strand
ACGGCGCGGAGGATGTCATAGCCCCTCGACCGAGCGGAGTCGCTGCTCGACGGCGGCGGGAGCCCCGCTGGGGCCGTCGCGGACGCGGTGGTCCGGCACGAACAGCGGGACGGGGTTGTCCGCGAGCGCCTCCCGGACCAGCGTCCGGTCGTCGGCCGCGATGTCGGGGGTCATCCCCGCGACCTGTTCGACGGTCGCCTGCTCGCCGTACGGGACCTCGCGGACGCTCTCGAGAACCCCACGCCGGTCGGTCGGCATCGTCAGTGCGACGGTCACGTCCGCGAAGCCGTCGCGCTCGCCCTGCAGGTACGCCTGGATACGGTCGAGTAACTCGTGGTCGGTCTCGGCGTCGGGATCTGGCCGGGCCGGGAACGCCACCGAGATGACCCGTCCCTGTGCGAGCCCCAGCTGGACGTAACAGTCGAGATACCCGGACTCGCGGGCGTAGATGCCGGCAACCTCGTCCATACCCGTGACTGGGGGGTCGGTGACTTCAAGATTGGCGTCCCTGCGCCCGGTGCCCCGCAGTACCGGCCACGGGACGCAAGTCTTATGTACATCTCTGTTCATTAGTGTTCATCAATGGTCGAAGGCGAGGAGTACGCGCCGGCGATACAGTCGATCCTGGCGACGGCACGCGGGCGTGGTGGCGGTGACAGGCAGGTAACTGTCACGCCCCGCTCCATCGAGGACGCGTTCACGCGGGCGGAACTGGAGGGTCGCGTTCCGGTGATCGCGGAGGTCAAACCCACGAGCCCGACCACCGACGGCGAGCGCGAGGCCGACCCGGTCGGACTGGCCGAGTCGATGGTCGCCGGCGGCGCGGCGGCGCTGTCGGTGCTCACCGAACCCGAGCACTTCGGCGGCACGCCCGCGGACCTCCGGCGGGTCCGGGAGGCCGTGGACGTCCCGGTTCTCCGGAAGGACTTCGTCCTGCGGGAAGCCCAACTCGACACCGTGGCGGCGGACCTCGTGTTGCTCATCGCGCGGTTCGTCGAGGACCTGTCGGGACTGACCGCCGCAGCACAGGACCGGGGCTTCCAGGTGCTGGTCGAGGCCCACACCCGCGAGGAGGTGCGGGCGGCAGTCGAGGCGGGCGCGGACGTCGTGGGCGTGAACAACCGCGACCTGGCGCGCCTGGCAGTCGACCTCTCGACGTTCGAGCAGGTGGCGCCGGCCGCGCCGGAGAGCGTCACGCTGATTGCGGAGAGTGGCATAGACGATTGCGACGACGTCCGGCGGATGCGCCGGGCCGGGGCCGACGGCGTACTGGTCGGGTCCGCGGTCATGGACGGCGACGTCGAGGCGAACACACGGCGACTGACGACCACCAACAATGGGAACTGACAGCAAGTTCGGCGACTACGGCGGACAGTACGTGCCGGAGGCGTTGATGCCGGCGATCGAAGAACTGACCGAGGCATACGAGCGGTACGTGCTCGACAACGAGGACGGCTTTCGCGACGAATTTCGCCGGCGGCTGGCGGACTTCGGTGGGCGGCCGACGCCCCTCCAGCGGGCCGACCAGCTCTCTGCCCGCTACGACACCGAGGTCTATCTCAAGCGCGAGGACCTCCTCCATGGGGGCGCCCACAAACTCAACAACGCCCTCGGACAGGTGTTGCTGGCGAAGTACATGGGCAAGGAGCGCATCATCGCCGAGACGGGTGCCGGCCAGCACGGCACCGCGACGGCCATGGCGGCGGCCCACCTCGACGTGCCCTGCGAGATCTACATGGGCGAGACGGACATCGCCCGCCAGCGGCCCAACGTCTTCCGGATGCGGATCAACGGGGCCGAGGTGACCCCGGTCACGACGGGACGGGGGACGCTCAAGGAGGCCATCAGCGAGACGATGCGTGACTGGGCCCGCACCGTCGAACGGACCCACTACGTCATCGGGAGCGTCGTCGGCCCCCACCCGTTCCCCGCGATGGTGCGGGACTTCCAGGCGCTCATCTCCGAGGAGGCCCGCGAGCAGATCCAGGCGAAAGCCGGCCGCCTGCCCGACGCCGTGCTCGCGTGTGCGGGCGGCGGGTCGAACACGATGGGGACGTTCGACCACTTCATCGCCGACGAGGGCGTCGGCCTCTACGCCGTCGAGGCGGGCGGGTCGTCGCTGTCCGTCGACGAGGAGGGGGGTGTCGCGCCCAACTCCGCGTCGCTGTCGACCGGCGAGGAGGGGGTTCTCCACGGTGCCCGCACGAAGGTGCTCCAGGACTCGGACGGCCAGATCATGGAGTCACACTCGGTGTCCGCGGGGCTGGACTACGCCGGCGTCGGGCCGGAACTGGCCCACCTCGTCGACGGGGGCCGCGTCCGAGCGGTGAACGTCGACGACGACGCCGCCCTCGAGGCGTTCCACCGCCTCTCCCGCCGAGAAGGTGTCATCCCAGCCCTGGAGACGGCCCACGCGTTCGGCTACCTCGAACAACACCACGAGGAGGTCGGCGACCTGGTTGTGGTGAACGTCTCGGGGCGCGGGGACAAGGACCTCGAGACGGTCATCGAGGAGACCGGCGAGCGCAACGTCGACACGGCGCCCGACCTGGACCTGTTCCGCGAGGTCGGCGGCGGGGGTGGGCTCTGATGGGGCTGGAGCGGGCCTTCGCGGACGGGCCGGCGTTCGTCCCGTACCTCGCGGCTGGTGACCCGGGCTACGAGCAGTCACTCGCGTACGCGGAGGCACTCGCCGCCGGCGGCGCGGACGTCATCGAACTCGGGTTGCCGTTCTCCGAACCCATCGCCGAGGGGACGACCATCCAGGAGGCGATCGTCCGCGCGCTGGAGGCGGGCATGACCCCCGAACGGTTCTTCGAGTTCGTCGAGGACCTCGACGTCGACGTCCCGCTGGTCTGTATGACCTACTACAATCTCGTCTACCAGTACGGGGGTAGCGAGGCGCCGAGCGCCTCGAACGCGAGCGAGGATGGACCCCGACCGTTCGTCGAGCGGGCCGCCGGGGTGGGCATCGAGGGGTTCGTCATCCCCGACCTGCCCGCCGAGGAGGCGGGACCGCTCCGGAGGGCCTGTGACGAATTCGGACTCGACCTCGTGTTCATCGTGGCGCCGACGACCACCGAGGACCGCCTGGCGCGGATGCGCGAGCAGGTCTCCGGCTACGTCTACGTCCAGGCACGCCTCGGGACGACGGGCGCCCGCCAGGACGTCTCCGACCGCACGGCGGAGTCGCTTGCCCGAATCGCCCACTGGGACGTGCCCAAGGCCGTCGGCTTCGGCATCAAGTCCGGCGACCACGCCGAGCGCATCGTCCGTGCGGGCGCCGACGGCGTCATCGTCGGCAGCGCCCTGGTGGACATCGTCGCCGAGGGCCACGCGAACGACGATCCGAGTGAGGAAGTCGCGGACCGACTGGAAGCGAAGGCACGCGAACTCACGGAGGGCGCGCTCCGGGGCGCAGAGGCGCTCGAAGCAGAGAGCGACTGAACACCAGCCTCCCCGGTTCGTCGAGTCGTAATCGGAAGGAACATTATCCCACTTGCCACACACTCACACACGATGACAGCAGGGAAAGCGGCACGCATCGAGCGCATCGGCACAGGCGGGCGACACGTCATCGTCCCCATGGACCACGGCATCACGATGGGCGCGGTCAAGGGGCTGGCCGACATCGAGTCGACAATCGACGCCGTGACGTCGGGCGGGGCCGACGCAGTCCTCACCCAGCGGGGTATCGCCCCCCGTGTCCACAACAGCAAGAACGACGCCGGCTACATCGTCCACCTCAACGGGTCGACCACGATCGGGCCCGACGAGATGGACAAGCGACCGACGGGCACCGTCGAGGACGCCGTCCGTGCGGGTGCCGACGCCGTCTCCTTCCACATCAACGTCGGCAGCGAGTACGAACCCGACCAGATCACCCAGTTGAGCGAGGTGACGAGGGCGGCCGACCGCCTGGGGATGCCCACGCTGGCGATGACCTACGCCCGCGGTCACGACGTCCGCGACGACGACCCCGCGGCCTTCGCGGAAGACCTGGGTCACGCCGCACGCCTCGGCGAGGAACTCGGCGCGGACCTCATCAAGACGGCCTACTCCGGGACCCCCGAGTCCTTCGAACGGGTCGTCGAGTCGACGCGCCTGCCGGTCGTCATCGCAGGCGGGAGCAAGGGCACCGACGGGGAGACGCTGGCGATGGTCCGGGGCGCGATGGACGCCGGCGCCGCGGGCGTCTCGATGGGGCGGTCCATCTTCCAGCACGACGAGCCAGACGCCATCGCGGCGGCCGTCGCCGCCGTGGTCCACGACGACGCGGGCGCCAGCGAGGCCGTCGAACGGGCAGGATTGGCAGTCGAGGTCTGAGATGGGTGTCCATCCGGCCCTGGAGGGCACGGACCCGTGAGGGACTTCTCCGGCCACGCGACCCGACGCCCGCCGGGACACGACGTCGAAATCACGGGGGTCGAGGCCGCCGTCGTCGACGGCAACTTCGAGTGGAACCTCGTGAAGATCCACACGGACGCCGGCGTGACGGGCATCGGCGAGGCCTACCGCGGTGGTGGCGTCCCCGAAATCGTCGAGTACACCAATCGGTTCCTCCCGGGCGAGAATCCCCTCGACGTGGAACGACTGTTCAGGTACATCGTCCAGGAGATGTCGGGCCACGGCGGGACGACTGGCAAGGCCGTCACTGCGGCCTCGGGCATCGAAATCGCGCTCTGGGACGTCGCCGGCAAGGTCCTCGGCGTGCCGGTCTACCAGTTGCTGGGCTCGAAGTACCGCGACCGGGTCCGGCTCTACTGTGACTGCCACGCCGGCGAGGCCTACGCCGTCGAGGAGAGCGGGGCGACCGACTACGCCGACGCCGAGGCGTACACCCCCGAGGCCTACGCCCGCGAGGCCGAGCGCGTCCGCGGGATGGGCTTCGACGCGCTGAAGTTCGACCTCGATTTGCCCGGCGACAACGAGCCCGACCCCTGCAACGGCCGACTCCGCAACGACGACATCCGGCGCAAGGTCGAGATCGTCGAGGCGGTCCGGGAGACGGTCGGCGGCCTGGACCTCGCCTTCGACTGTCACTGGGACTACACGGTCGAGAGCGCGACCCGCCTCGCACGGGAGCTCGAACCGTACGACCTGCTGTGGCTCGAGGACGTCGTCCCGCCCGAGGAGACCGACGCACAGCGCGAGGTTGCCCGGCGGACGGCGACGCCGCTCGCGACTGGCGAGAACCGCTTTCGCGTCCACGAGGTCACCGAACTGCTCGACGCCTACGCGGTCGACGTGATCACGCCCGATCCGACGACGTGTGGCGGGCTCGCGGAGTCGAAACGGATCGCCGACCGCGCCGAGGAGCGGTACATCCCCGTCTCGCCACACAACGTCTGCAGTCCGGTCGGGACGATGGCCTGCGTGCACCTCTGTGCCGCGGTTCCGAACTTCGACGTCCTCGAGTATCACTCGCTGGAAGTCGACTGGTGGGCCGACCTCCTGGCACGCGAGGACCCCATCATCGAGGACGGACACATCGAGGTGCCCACCGACCCCGGTCTCGGTATCGAACTGGACGAGGACGCCGTAACGGAGCACCTGCTGGCTGGGACCGACGGCTTCGAGTGATCGTACGGGCGACAGCGGCTGCGAGCGGGCTCACTTCCAGGTGACAAACAGCAGGATCGCGATGGCGACGAACTGGAGGACGCGGAGCACGGCCACGACCGTATGCACGGCGGGCGTGGCGGCGTAGAGCATGTTCATGCTAAAGGAGAAGTAGACGGCGACGAGGTTCTCGACGAGCAAGACGGCGGCGAAGGCGACCAGCCCGAGGACGAGCGGCGTCCGGAAGGTGCGGTAGTTCCGGACCCAGATTACCGTGAGGACGGCCAGCAGGACGGCGTTGAGTAGTGACAGACCGCCAGCGACCAGGAGTTGGGTGCTCATAGCCATGGTCAGTCGAGGTGTTCGGTGATCTCCTCGAAGGTCTCCCTGTGGTGTTCGAACCGGTCGGTGACGAAGTACAAGGCCCCGTAGTCGTCGCCGCTCGGTTCGACCACGTCGTGTTCTTCGAGCATGTCCAGGTGGTGTTTGATGGTGTTGTAATCGAGGTCCAGTTCCTCTGCGAGCTGGTTAGGGTTGCGCGGGCGCTCCAGCAGGTGCCTGACGATTCGGGCGCGGTTCTCACCGCCCCGTGTCCCGGCAATCAGGTACCAGAGCGCCTTCTCCATTTGCAGCCACGTACCTCGCACCTCGGAGGACGGTCACCTAACCATTGTGATTCAGGGAGTGCGACCCGGTCGCCTCATCCCCGTGTGCTCCAGTACCAGGCTACGGCCAGCACGGCGAGGACGAACGCACCGCCGAGGAAGAAAGACACGCCGGCGACGAGCGCAGGGTCCAGCCCGCCCGCCGTGGCGGCTGCGACGTCGGCCACCTCGGGGGTGGGGGTCGGCGCCGTCTCGGTCGCGGCCTCGACGGCTTCCCTGGTCGAGTCCGGCGTCGCGATGGCGTCGGCCGTCTCCTCGCTCCCGGTCGGGTTCGTCCCGTTGCCACGCAGCGTGGCGTTTTCGCTATCCAGTTGTCCTGCGTCGGGTGTCTCCACCTGTCCTCCGTCCCCGTCCCCGGCCCCGTCGCCGCCGGAGTCGCCGCTACCGCCCGACAGGTCGTCGCCACCGTCACCTCCGCCGCTGTCGGCGATCGCTTCCTGATCGCGCTCGGCGGCCTGATCTTCGACCGGTTCCGACCCGGCCGCGTCCCCGCCTTCTATGGCTTCCCTGTCGGGACCCGCGTCACTGGTGCTCTGGAGGGTTCGGTTGGAGGTCGTCAGGCGATCCGCGAGGACGGCGACGGCGGCGCTACCGGGTAGCAGAACCGCGAGGACGCCGACGATCCGTTTCAGCAGCGAACGCAGCGCGCCCGCGGTGTCCTCGCCCGCGAAGAGGACCAGCGCCTCGTCCGTCGGGGCGTAGACCTTCATCTCGGTGCCCCGCTCGGAGTACCAGGTGTCCACCACTTCGACGAGGTCGGCCGCGACCAGCTTCTGGAGGTGGTACTGGGCGTTCTGGACGGAGGTGTCGGTGACCTCCGCGAGGTCGGAAGCGGTCTGGGGGCTGGCGTGGAGTTCGGCGAAGATGGTCCGTGTCGTCCGCGAGGACAGCGCGTCGAACACCTCGTCGGCGACGTCCTCGTCGAGTTCGATCAGCCGCGGGTCGCGGTCCTCGCCGAGACTGACCGTCTCGCGCAGGGGGAATATCCCGCCCATCTCGACTGCCACTACGACGACGCCTCTTATCAGGGTATCCGAAACGTAAAGAGCCGTTTTAGCGACCGACTGCGCCCGGATCGGGGCCGGCCGCAAGTCCCGACCGGTCGGTCGCCCTTAGCCGGTCGTGACGTGGTTGGGACGGATGCGGAGAATGACCCGTGGGCCGGGATCGGAGTCCCGGTAGGAGTACGCGTCGACGTCCATGTACTCCCTGGCGAGCGCGTCGATGTGTTCGTCGGCGCCCTCCTCGACGAGTTCGACCACCTCGCCCCACAGCGAGAGGTGCTGGTAGGGGTCGTCGGGGTCGAGGATGGATATCCCCACGCGGGGATCGTTGCGGACGTTGCGTTCCTTGCGCCGCGTGCGGGCCGTATTGATCCGGACGTGTTGGTAGTCGTCCTCGGCGTCGATCCACGTCGGCGTCACGTGGGGCGTCCCGTCCGGGAGTAGCGTCGCGACGTGTGCGAACGTCGGGCGGTCGACCAGACGGCGCGCGTCTTCGGGGATTGCGGTCACGTGCGACCGGACGGACCCCACCGGCAAAACGTTCCTGGGCGTCAGCCGCGCGTCCGACGGCCACACCAGACTTATGCCGGACAGGGTCCTCCCCTCGGGTACATGCACTCCGACACCGAGCAGTGTGTCGCCGTCGAGGTCGATCTGCCTGCACCTCTCCTCGCCGAGCTGGACGCCTACGCGGCGACCAGGGGCTACGCGAACCTTGACGCGGTCGTCAGCGAAGCTATCGAGAACCTGGAGTGACCGGCAATCCGCCACGTTCAAGCCACGCGGCCGCGAGCATCCCCACATGACACGCGCCGTGTGGCTCAAGGCCGACGAGGAGGTCGGCGACTGGGAGGACCGGAAGCGCCGCATCACGGCCGGGCTGGAGGCCGGCGTCGACTGGGTGCTCGTCGACGAGGCCGACGTCGAGCGCGTCCGCGAACTCGGGGTCGTCAACGTCGCCGCCTTCGCCGGTGACGACGTCCACGTCATGGAGGCCGAACGCGAGGGCCCCGAGGCCGACGCCACCGTCGTCGGCAAGGACGGCGAGGGCGACGGCACCGTCTCCCTGCCCTCGGACTACTCGGGGTCGGCGGACCTCTCGGCGCTCCGGAGCGACGGCGAGACGCCGATGGGTGGGTACGTCCGCATCCGCGACGAGAGCTACGAGGCCTTCGCCGCCGAAGTGGCACGCGAGGCCGGGTACACTATCGTCGTCGCCGAGGACTGGCAGATCATCCCCCTGGAGAACCTCATCGCCCGCATCGGCGAGGAGACGACGCTCGTGGCGGGCGTCCGGACCGCCGAGGAGGCACAGACCGCCTACGAGACGCTCGAACTCGGGGCCGACGCGGTTCTCCTCGACACGGACGACCCCGACGAGATCCGCGAGACCGTCGAGGTCCGGGACGCCGTCGACCGCGAGACGCTCGATCTGGAGTACGCCGAGGTCACCGCGGTGGAACGGACCGGAACGGCCGACCGCGTCTGCATCGACACGGGTAACATGATGGACCACGAGGAGGGGATGCTCGTCGGGTCGCTCTCGCGGGGCCTGTTTTTCGTCCACGCCGAGACCGCCGAATCGCCGTACGTCGCCTCACGTCCCTTCCGGGTGAACGCGGGCGCCGTCCACGCCTACGTCAGGGTGCCCGGCGGCGAGACGAAGTACCTCTCGGAGGTCGGCAGCGGGACCGAAGTCCAGGTCGTCGACACCGAGGGCGCCACCCGCGAGGCGGTGGTGGGTCGCGCGAAGATCGAAAAACGGCCGATGTTCCGCGTCCAGGCCGAGACCGAGGGCGGGGACCGCGTCGAGACGCTTCTCCAGAACGCCGAGACCATCAAGGTCCACACCCGCGAGGGCGGCCGGACGGCCGTGACCGACCTCGCGGAAGGCGACGAGATACTCCTCTACTACGAGGAGACCGCACGCCACTTCGGCGAGGCCGTCGAGGAGAGCATCATCGAGAAGTAGTCAGCCCGCACTCGGCTCGTCGTCATCGTCGGGTTCGACGAGTTGTTCGGTACACCACGGGCAGAAGTCGAGGTCCTCGTCGAGTTCCTTCCCGCAGTGTGGACAGTCCTCGGCCTGGAGGCTGCCTTGTTCGTCGACGGGGCTGGCCATCTCGTTGACGCGGTTGGCCAGCCAGTAGGCATCGAGGACGCTCAGCAACGACAACACCAGTATGAGCAGGCTCACCTCGATCGGGATAGCCTCGGCCGAGGCCACGATGGCGTCGACGGACAGCGTCTCCGGTGTGGCCCCGTCCGGGATCAGGAACATCGTCGAGGCGATGATCAGCCCGAACCACAACAGTGCACGCCCCCACTGACGGAGGTACACGTGGCCCAGTCCGGGGTAGACGACGGCCAGAAGCACCGCTAGCCAGGGCCGTTTCTGTCGCGTCTCGCCGGTGGGCCCGATGTTCACGGTCGTACGTGCGTTCGCCTGCCATCTAAAATGTTGTGTCACGTGCGACGCGTCGAGGTGCCCGGTGGGCCCGAGTCGAGGCGCTCGACCAGTTCGGCGAGCCTCGCGAGGTCGAACTGTCCGGGCGCGGTCGCGTCGGCGGGGTCGACCGGGGCATACCCGATGCGGGAGCCATAGAGCGGCGCTACGGCCCGGGAGTGGCGGCCCGCCTCGCCCATCGCCATCGTGGCAACGCGGGAACCGTCCGCCGTCACCGACCAGGTCGCGTCCAGCAGCGCCAGCACGTCGCCGGGCGTCTCGGCGGTGACCGCGAGTTTGCCCACGTCCCCTTTCTCGGCGGCCGTCGCGAGCAACGACTCCATCCGGTCCCGGTCGGGCGTCCCCTCGAAGTCGTGGACCGAGACGACCACCGAGACGCCCCGGTCGCGGGCTGACGCCACGACGCGGCCCGCGTCACCGTCGCGGACGGCGGCGAGTTCGACGTCCACGGCCTCGACATCAGGGTGTTCGAGTGCGGCCGCCAGCGCGTCGAGGCGCTCCGGGCCGTCGGCCGCCTCGCCACCCTCCCACTCGACGCGGTTGGTCACGAGCAGCGGCAACTCCCCGTCGTAGGCTTCGAGCTGTGCCAGCGGGTCCGTGGCGAGGTCCATCCGTAACTCGACGGCGTCGGCGTGCTCGCGGGCTGCTGGCTCGTCGGTGAGGTCGGCCGTCGCCGCCGCGAGGACGAACGACTCGAAGTTCATGGAGCGGCTATCGCCGGCCGGGACAAAAACGTACCCGGTCAGTATCAGGCGACGGGGATGTCCTGCTCGGCCTCGAGGAGTTCGTGGTAGCGGTTGCGGATCGTCACCTCGGAGATGTCGGCGACCTCGCTGACCGCCGCCTGCGTGGTCTTCTCGTTGGTCAGGAGCGCGGCCGCGTACACCGCTGCGGCGGCGAGTCCCACGGGGGACTTCCCGGAGTGGACGCCCTGCTCTTTGGCGTTCGTGAGCAGCTGCCGTGCCCGCCGTTCGGACTCCTCGGAGAGGTCCAGATCGGAGACGAACCGGGGCACGTAGCTCTCGGGGTCGGCGGGCTTGACTTCGAGGCCGAGTTCCCGGACGACGTAGCGGTAGGTGCGTGCGATCTCGCTCTTCTCGACGCGGGAGACGTCGGTGATCTCGTCGAGCGAGCGCGGGACGCCGGCCTGGCGGGCAGAGGCATAGACCGCTGCCGTGGAGACGCCCTCGATGGACCGGCCCGGCAGGAGGTTCTCGTCCAGTGCTCGCCGGTAGATGACCGAGGCGGTCTCGCGGACGTTCTCGGGGAGGCCGAGCGCGGAGG
>CAZUWC010000030.1:0-11038 GCA_964623935.1 uncultured Halobacteriales archaeon | reverse complement strand
CATGTCCTTGATCTTCTTCATCCGGAAGATTTCCTCGCGCTCCTGCTCTTCGAGTTTCTGTTCGATGTACTCCTTGTTCTCGCGCAGTTCCGGGAGGAGTTTGAACTCGAGGGCGTTGACTCGGCGCTTGGTCGTCTCGATTTCGTCCAGCAGTTTCTTCATCGCCGTCTCGACCTCCGCTGCGAGAATGATCTTCGCGAGGAGTTCCTCGTATGCGTCGGCGGCCTCGTCGATCCGGGCGCTCGTCCCGAGGACGCCGTACCCGCGCTCGTCGAGGTCCTTCCGGACCTTCGAGGACTCGATTTGCGGGACGACCACGCCCATGATGTTCTTCGATTGCGTGGTGAGTTCGGGGTGTTCTTTCAGCGCCGCGGCGGCGCCCCGCACTGCCACGTCTCCCTCCATCGCGCGCGCCAGGTCGATGCTCCGCTGGGCCTCCTCGTAACTGTTCTCGAGGTCCTCGCGGACGTCCTGGGCCTGGTCCAGAATGTCCATGAACTCCATGATGAGGCCGTCGCGCTTCTTCTCCAGCGTGTCGTGGCCCCGCTCGGAGAGTTCGATGCGCTCCTCGATGTGCATGAGGTTCTTGCGGGTCGGTTTGACGTCCTCGGCCATTACCGGCCTCTTCTGGAGCCACTCAGTTAACCCTTTCCAGACATCCGCGGGCCGGGCCTGCCGTCCCCAGTTCTACTTCGGATGAAAACACGCCCTCGACCATCCCTTCGCCGGGGTGCCAGGCCGGGGAGTCCCACGAGTTCCGTTCTAGTGACTGTCGCTCCCCCCGGGCCGTGGCCAGATTCCCTGTTCGCGGTCCAGCCAGAGGACGACCGCGGTGTGGGGTAGCGTCAGCACGGCGATACCCACCAGATACAGGCCCGTCGCGCCGGCGAGGGTTTCGATCGACCCGGGCACGGCGACCCACAGCAACCCGACGAGGCCCAGCGCAAGCGCCGTCGGGACGGCAGCCTCGAGAGCGAACCGACCGGCCGGTCGGAGCCACTGGTCCCGGGAGAGCGCCTCGACGCTCGCCGGGTCGAGAAGGACGACACGTGCGATGTGGCGCAGCGAGTGCCACAGACAGAAGTAGACGCCGACGGCCAGGACCGGGGGAACGAGAAGAAAGTACACCCAGAGGAGGCCGGTTTCGGCCGCGTCGGTCCGCCAACCCCGAACCGGACTGCCGGGTCCAGTGGCACCTGTCGACTCGGTGGCGGCCACCTCGTGACGCCGGGCCCGCCGGTACCCGCGCGCGAGCGCGAGGACGGTCAGGAGTGCGAACCCGACGCCGAGCACGACACGTGTGCCGGCATCGAACAGGGGGAGACCGACCACGCTCGCGCCGAACGGGCCGACGAACGAATCGATCACCGCGCGGTACCGCTCCGGAAACCCGACCAGCGGCACGAGCATGGGCAACCCACCACGGACCAGCACGGTCAGTCCCGCCTGGGGCAAGTCGTCGACGTGGGCAGTCCCGAACAGCCCCCGCAATGCGTAGAGGTCGCCCTGTCCCCAGTGGAACCACGTCAAGAGCACGAAAAAGAGGGCAGCAGTCACTGGCGAGAGGAACCACAGGAGGAGGTAGCCACCGCCGAGGAGGAGATAGAGGACGAGGACGAGGCCGACACTACGGGGACTCACCCCACCGGTGCTCGCGCGGGGGCCTGCGACGTAATCCACCGCGCCGTGGGGCATCCCGAACAGGGCTGCGCTCGCCACGAGCGGGACGTAGCGGTACGCGGATGGTATCTCCGGCCCGGCGAGTGCCAGGGGGACGAGCGCGAGAACGGGCACCCACCCGAGCGCGAGACAGGCGCGACCGAGTGACTGTCTGGCGCGACCAGCGTCGGCGTCCCCGCTCACGCCGCCGGTCACTCCCATCGTGCCATCACCCACCGCAGGAGGACGAGCCCCTGGACGACAAACGTCGACGTGAGCAGGAAGAAGGTCGCCTCCTCGACGGGCAGGCCGGCGAGTGCGACCCCGGTCGTGTGGTCGGGCGAGATGGTCCAGATGCCGTTCCGGATGGCGATCAGGTCCGCGCCACAGAGGTAAGCCGTGGGGACGCCGACACCGGCCGCCACGCGATTGCGGACCGAGAGCAGGTACCGCCAGCCGACGGCCCACTGGAGTGCCAGCACGGGACCCGCCCAGGCCAGGATGGCCCCGAGGTAGAACGTCGGCTGGGGGCCCAGCACCAGTGCGACCCCGACAGCGGAGACGACGAACCCGGCGAGGGCACCCACCGCCCCGTCGCGCCACGTCTGCCCGATGCTGGCGTCGACTGGACCGCCGATACGGAACGTCCAGGCGGTGACGAGCACCGATTGGAGCGCGATGAAGATGTACTCCTCGATGGGCGCGAGCCACACGCGGCCGAGGACCCGGCCTTCGCCGTACCACCAGACGCCCTCGGCGATGAGGTAGTTGTCCCAGGGGGTCGTGTACGCGAGCGCGAGTACTACGAGGACAAGGGTACCGCCGACCTGCACGCCCAGCGACGGGCGGTTACGGGACGGCCGGACAACGGCCGCGACACCGAGCGTCGAGAGGGGGACCAGGAGGAAGACAGCGAGAAAGGAGAGATAGGTCAGTTCCATCGGAACGGTTCACCTACGAGTGGGTAGTGGCATACCAATAACGGAAACGGAGTAAATTATACTCCGCGGTCAGTCGGCGGCTGCAGTGGCGGCTTCGGAGGCCTGGTCGAGCACTTCGCGGCTGGACAGCAGGATGATACCGAACCCGACCTTCGCGGTCAGGTCGAGCACCATGAACCCGGCAGTCTCGATGCCGAGGCCGACGGCGGCGAGGCCTTCGGTGCCGATCAGCCACCAGACCGGGTACACCAGCCAGATGACCACGATCAGGTTACGCAACGTGGTGAACTTCGATTCCAGGCTGCCACCGATCTGCTGGGCCTTGCTGGTGAGCGACCCGAACAGGAAGTACAGCAACACCACCAGGAACGCCGTCGAGACGCCCCACCAGATCAGCCGCTGGGTCCCGACGCCGAGTGCGCCCGCGGCCCAGTCTCCAGTCAGGGTCGCCAGGACACCGGTGCCGATCATCGCGGCGTCCAGGCCGACGAGCGTCGTCAGCTCGTTGCGCGAGGCCCCGGCGAGCAGGCCGAGGTCGAGCAACAACAGCGGCGTGGTGAAGAACCAGTCCGTATACCTGGCCCAGTAGATGGGCAGCGCTTCACCGCCGACCATCACCGTTGTCACGCCAAAACCCAGCGCCATCGCCAGGTAGTTCACGAACGCGATCGCCGTGATGAATATCGTGACGATGAAAAACTCCTGTTTGCGCTCGTCTGTTTCGCCCCAGCCCTTCGATATGAAGTACAACATTCCCAGGAACATCCCTGCTGTGCCGATCCACAGCCAGGGCTGTATCGGTACACCCATCGAACCGGTCTGTATTGGGAGCAGTCCCGTCATGACGCACCCGACACTACGGACACGATCCACTTATTCCGCATGCCAAAACGATTTGGTTGTTTCCGGCAGAACTCGCGTTGGCGGCCACAGACGGAGTCTCAGTCGATCACACAACCATATTCCCGCTTACATTAAGTATCTCGATTCTCTGATGGATCGCTCCGGGAGGGCGCCGGAGGATACGGATATATCCGTCCGGCCCGTCTACCCCGGGATATGACACACCGCATCCTCGTGCCCTTCGAGTTGCCGGACGGTGACCCGATCTCGCCGGTGCTGGTCGAGGACCTGGCCGGCATGGAGATTGTGGCACTGGGCCATTTCAATCTGCCCGAGCAGACGCCCCCGGACGCTGGCCGCGCACAGTTCGGCGAGGAGGCACAGGCGGAACTCGACGAACTCGCGGCGCCGTTCCGGGAGGCTGGCTCGCCGGTCACGACGCGGCTCGTCTTCGGCAAGGACCGCGCGGGTACGATCGACCGGATCACCGTCGAAGAGGAGTGTGACGCCGAACTCGACCCGGCACCGACCGACCACATCGAGCGGATCCTGGTCCCCATCGTCGACACCGGGAACATCGACCGGATGGCCGACTTCATCGCCGTCCTTTACGAGGACGTGACCACCGAGGTAACGCTGTTTCACGTCGTCGAGGAGGGCACCGACGAGGAAGTCGAGACCGTCGAGGGGATGCTGGCCGAGGCCCGCGAGGACCTCCTCGACCGCGGGTACGACCCCGACCTGGTCGACGTGCGCTGTGTCTCGGCCGAGGAACACGACGAGGCCATCCTCGAAAAGGCCCAGGCCTACGACGCCGTCGTGATGGGCGAGGCCCACCCGGAGGACATCCGGGAGCGCATCTTCGGGAGCCTTCCCGACAGGATCGCCAACCGGACTGGCGACCCCGTGGTCGTCGTCCGTCGCAACATCTGACCGCGTCGCTCCCTGTCGACTTGTGACAGTGCTTGTCGCGGGTTATCCACGACGGCGTACCGGTGGTGGCCATCCCTCGCTCATCCGAGAGAGGTGTGGAACCGACTTGTAACGAAAAAAGATAAGAGAGCCGGAACGACACAGTATCACCGTGACCGGCGACCTGGAGCGGGATCTCGGGCTCTACTCCGCAGTAACGATCAGTATGGGGGCGATGATCGGGAGCGGTATCTTCGTGTTGCCGGCGCTGGGGTTCAAGAAGGCCGGACCCGCGGTGATCGTCTCGTATCTGCTGGCGGGACTGGTCGTGTTGCCCGCCGCTCTCTCGAAGTCCGAGATGGCGACCGCGATGCCGGAATCCGGCGGCACGTACCTCTACATCGACCGCGCGATGGGGCCGCTGGCGGGGACCATCGCCGGCGTCGGCGCGTGGTTCTCGCTGGTGTTCAAGAGCGCCTTCGCGCTGGTGGGGCTTGGAGCGTACCTGTTGCTGTTCGCCCCGATCGCCGCGAGTGCCGTCAAGTTCGTCGCGCTCGGCCTGGCTGCGCTGATCGTCGTGCTCAACATCGTCGGCACGGAGCAAAGCGGGAAGATGCAGGCCATCATCGTCACCGCCGTCGTCGTCGCACTGGCCGCGTACGTCCTCAACGGCGGCCTCACCGCGGACGCGTCGAACTACCGGCTGTTCGCCCCGGAGGGGACGGGCGGTGTCGTGACCGCCGCGGCGTTCGTGTTCGTCTCATACGCGGGCGTCACAAAGATCGCCAGCGTCGCCGAGGAGGTCGCGGACCCCGGGCGGAATCTCCCGCGCGCGATGCTCATCTCCATGGGCGTCATGATGGCCATCTACACGTTCGTCGTCGCCGTTATCGTCGGAATCAACGACCCCGACACGCTCTTGCACGGCGGCCCTGACGGCGGCGTGTCCCTGACGCCGATGGCCGACGGCGCGGGATCGCTGTTGGGTGGGTTCGGCGTGGTCGTCATCTCTGTCGTCGCTGTGCTCGCACTGACGAGCATGGCAAACGCTGGCGTCCTGGCCTCGTCGCGGTTCCCGCTCGCGATGAGTCGCGACTCGCTGTTGCCCCCGCAACTGATGCGGATCGACCCGCGGTTCAAGACACCACGGGCAGCCATCCTGCTGACGGGGGGGCTGTTGTTCGCGCTCATCGCGTTCGTCCCCGTCGTCGAACTGGCGAAACTCGCGAGCGCCTTCCAGATACTCGTGTTCTCGATCATCAACGTCGCGGTCGTCGCCTTCCGGGCGAGCGGAGTGGAGTTCTACCAGCCGTCCTTCTCCTCGCCGGGGTATCCCTACGTCCAGGCGGTCGGACTCCTCGGCGGGCTGGGACTGTTGACACAGATGGGACCTCTTCCCATCCTCGGTGCCGTCGGCATCATCTTCGGCGGAGTGGGCTGGTATCTCGTCTACGGCCGCTCGCGGACCGACCGCGTCGGGGCTCTGAGCGTCCTCGTCCAGCGCCGTCGGAGTCCCACCGACGAGGCCGACAGGACTCAAATCGAAGCCGAGCGGTAGCGCCCGCTGCCGACAGTGACTCCTCAGAACAGTCCGTGGTCGTCCAGCCGCTCGACTGCCTCGCGGAGTCGCTCCTGGCTGTTCGCATACGATACTCGCGCGTAGCCGGGCGTCCCGAACGCGCTCCCGGGCACCGTCGCGACGTGTGCGTCCTCGATGGCCTGCTCGCACCACGACTGGTCGTCCTCGGCGACGGGCACCATCATGTAGAAGGCGCCCTCGGGTGCCGGGACGCGGACGCCGTGGTCGGCCAGCAGGTCCACGAGCATGTCCCGGCGCTCGCGGAACGCGGCGACCATCTCCGCGACGGCCTCGTCGGTGTTCTCTATGGCCTCGACGCCGGCGTGCTGGACGAAGTTCGTCGCACAGGAGACCGAGTGGCTGTGAACCTTGCCGGCCTGGTCGACGATATCCTCGGGCGCGGCGAAGTAGCCGAGCCGCCAGCCCGTCATCGCGTAGGCCTTCGAGAAGCCGTTGACGGTGATGGTGCGGTCGGCCATTCCTTCGAGTGCGCCGAGGCTGTGGAAGTGGGCGTCGTAGACGATCTTCTCGTAGATTTCGTCCGAGATGACCGTCACGTCGTGGTCGACTGCCAGGTCCCGGACCCCCTGGAGGGCCGACTCCCGGTAGACTGCGCCGTGGGGGTTGCCCGGGGAGTTGACCACGAGCAGGTCGGTCTCGTCGGTGACGACGCCGTCGAGGTCGCCGAGCGCGTCCTCCAGGCGGAAGTCGTACTGTGCGGTGTCGACCCGCCGGAGGTCCGCGCCCGCAATTTTGGCCATCGCCTCGTAGGAGACCCACGCCGGGTCCAGCAGGACCACCTCGTCGCCGTCCTCGATCAGCGTCTGGAACACCTCGAAGAGTGCCTGCTTGCCCCCGGGCGTGACCATGACGTTCTCCGGGCCGTACTGGTCGAGGCCCGTCTCCCCGAGTTTCGCCGCGATGACCTCTCGCAACTCGGGGATGCCCTGGGAGGTGGTGTAGCCGGTCTTCCCCGCGGCCATGGCCTCGTTGGCTGCCGTCTTGATGTTCTCGGGCGTGTCGAAGTCCGGTTCGCCGACGCTCAAATCGACGACGTCGACCCCCTCGGCCTCGAGGGCGGCGGCCTTGTTGCTGATCGCGAGCGTCGCGCTCGGTTCCACGCGCTGTACGCGTTCTGCGAAGTCATGTATCATGGTTCGAGTTCCTCCGCCAGTTCGATGGCGCTCGCCACCGCCGACCCGCCCTTGTCGGTGCGGGCCACGGCCTCGTCGCGGCTCATGCCGGGCCCGATGATGCCGAGCGCGACCGGGGTATCCCGGTCGAGCGAGACGTCGGTCAGCCCCTGGGCGGCGGCGTGGGCGATGACCTGGTCGTGGTCGGTGTCGCCCTCGATGATGACGCCGAGGACGGCCACGGCGTCGACGTCCTCGCGGCGGGCCAGGCGGTCGGCCGCCAGCGGCGTGTCGTACGAGCCCGGCACTTCCAGGGTGGCGACGACCTCGGCGCCGTGCTCGCGCGCGGCCTCGCGGGCCGAGGCCTCCATCTCCGAGAGCACCGCCCCGTGTTTGTCGTACTGGGCGACGACCAGACCGAGCTGCACCATACCTGTCAGGCCGGTTCGGACAGTAAAAGAACTACCGTCTCGGCCGTGGCCGTCCCGCCACGCGCTCTGCAACCGTAACGGTTCTAACCGTCGCCCCCGCGAGGGCGGGTATGACCGGCCGCCCCGACGACGGTTCGGACCTCCTCTCGGAGCTGGCCGACGGGCCAGCCGGCCACGTCGCGCGGAGACTCGCGGCAATCGACACCACCAGGGTCGTCCTCGCCATCACGGCCGTTGCGCTCCTGATTCGACTCGTGGGCCTCGGTGCCCGGCCGATGCACTACGACGAGGCCCGCGTCGCCTACTGGATCCACCACTACGTCGACACCGGGTCCGTCACCTACCGGCACGGCATCCACGGCCCCTTCATCCAGCACGTCAATCACTGGCTGTTTCCGGCCCTCGGGGCCTCCGATTTCACCGCTCGGCTGCCGGTCGCTCTGGTCGGTGGGCTGTTGCCCGCGGGTGCGCTCCTGTTTCGCGAACACCTGCGGCGGTCCGAACTGGTCGCGCTCGCGCTGTTTCTCGGCTTCAACTCGGTGCTCGTCTACTACTCGCGGTTCATGCGCAGCGACGTCCTCCTGGCGGGGTTCATGTTCGTCGCCTTCGGCCTGCTCGTGCGGTTTTACGACACCCGTGACGTCCGGTACCTCTACGGACTGGCCGTCTTCGCTGCATTCGGCTTCGCCACCAAGGAAAACGCCATCGTCTACGCGCTGACGTGGGTCGGTGCCGCGGGACTACTCGCCGACCAGGCCCTGTTCCGGCCCCGGGAATACCGCTCCGGGATCGACATCCTGCGGGCGAAGTATGCGTCCCTGCGCGGTCGCTGGCGTGACGTCCTGCCCCACTACCTCGGCCACGTCGTCGGTGCCGTGGTCGTCTTCCTGCTGGTCCTCGTGTTCATGTACGCCGACCGCGGCGCGGGGATGGCGGGCATCAGGGCGCCGCCGGCACCACCCGGGGAGGGCGCGGTCGGGTTCTGGGAGGCCCTGGCGAGTCCGGTCGGGTTCCCCGGCTACGCCTACGACACGCTCGCGGCGTCCTTCGACGAGGCCCTCCAGTGGAGCGGCCGGGGAGCCGCCGGCGATTCGGACTTTTTCGGGACCTACGTCGAGAACATCCGGACTGACCTGAACGTCCTGGCCGCGAACGCCCCGGTGTTGCTGATCTTCGCCGTCCTCGGGTTCGTCTGGGAACGGTACGGCCGCGCGAACGCGCGCAACCTCGTCCTGTTCGCCGGCTACTGCGGGTTCGTCTCGGTGCTCGGTTACCCGCTCGCCGACGACATCGGGAGCGCCCACTGGCTCCACGTCCACATCCTCGTCCCGCTGTCGATCCCCGCCGCTGTTGCCGTCGGGCAACTGTACCGGTGGGGGCGGGCCGCCAGCATCGACCGCGACACCGTCGCCACCGCCGCGGTCGCCATCGTGCTGCTGCTCGCTGGCGTGCAGGTCGCCGCAGCCACCGTCTCCGACGGGTACCTCGATACCGCCTCCCAGGACAACGAACTCGTGCAGTTCGCCCAGCCCCAGTCCGAGATGCGTGCCGCGACGACGGCCATCGACCATGTCGCTGGCACCGGCAACAGCGCCGACATCGTCGTCTACACCGACGCCGTCTACGAGGGTGCGCGCCCGCTCGTGGACGGGCCGGACGAACCCGAACACTCCTTCGCACTCCGGCCGGCGTGCCAGAAAGGGGCGTGGTACAACTCGCTGCCCTTGCCGTGGTACTTCAACACGGCCGGCGCGGACGTGGCCTGCGAGACCAACCCCGGTGACCTCGCGCGGACCGCCAGCGAGGACGCCCCGCCCCTGATCGTCACGCTGGAGGACGACCCCTCGGTGCCGGATACTGACCTGCGGGAGTCGTACACCCCCCGGACCTTCGATATGTTCCAGTGGAGCCACCGGATCACGGTCTACCTCCACGACGACCGCGTCGACGAGGTGCCCGGCTGGGAGACGGCCGGCGAGGAACCCGCGAAGTAAATCCTTTTGTCGGCAGCCCGGAAATCCCGCCACATGACACGCGCCCCCGGACCGACACTTGGCGTCGTCGGCGGCGGACAGCTCGGCCGGATGCTCGGCGAGGCCGCCGCCCCGCTGGGGGTGGAGGTGGTCGTCTCGGACCCGACGCCCGACGCGCCGGCCGCGCCCGTCGTCCGCGACCAGGTCGTGGGCGGGTTCGACGACGAGACGGCGCTGCGCGAACTCGGCGAGCGCGCCGACTATCTCACCTTCGAGATCGAACTCGCCGATCCCGACGTCCTCGAACGGGTCGGCCGCGAGACCGACACGCCCGTCCACCCCCACCCGGAGACGCTGCGGACTATCCAGGACAAACTCGTCCAGAAGCGACGTCTGCAGGCGGCCGGCGTTCCTGTCCCAGCGTTCCGGGCCGTCGACTCCCCCGGGGAGTTGCGGGAGGCACTCGACGACCTCGGATATCCGGCGATGCTCAAGGCCCGCGAGGGGGGCTACGACGGCCGGGGGAACGTCCCGGTCCACGACCCCGGGGACGTCGAGGAGGCCTTCGCCTCCCTGGAGGGGCCGGCCATGGTCGAGGAGTTCGTCGATTTCGAGCGCGAACTCGCGGTGATGGGCTGTCTCGGGGACGACGAGCGCGACACCTTCCCCGTGACCGAGACCATCCACGAGGAGGAGATCCTCCGCGAGATGGTCGCGCCGGCCCGCGCACCAGAGAGCGTCCGCGAGCGAGCCCGCGACGTGGCGAGGGACGTCCTCGACGTGATGTCGGGACGGGGGGTCTACGGGATCGAACTCTTCGAGACCCGCGAGGGGGAGATTCTCCTGAACGAGATCGCTCCACGCCCCCACAACTCCGGGCACTGGACCATCGAGGGGTGTCACACCTCGCAGTTCGAACAACACGTCCGGGCGGTCTGTGGGATGCCCCTCGGGACGACAGCACAGCGCGCCCCGACGGCCACCGCGAACATCCTGGGCGATGTCGACGGGCGGCGGGAGGCGTCGCTCGCGGGGCTGGACGGGGCGCTCTCCTCGGAGGCGGTGGCTCTCCACTGGTACGGCAAGCGGGAGGTCTACCGGCTCCGCAAGATGGGGCACCTGACGCTCTCGCGCGACCGGTCGGGCGAGGAACTCCTCGGGACGGTCCGGGAGGTCAGGGACGGACTGACCTTCGAGTGACCGACGGTCAGCCCGATTGGTACTCCTCGAACAGTTTGTCGAGTTCCTCGCGGACGTCCCCGGAGAGGTCGACCCCGAGCGGGTCGGCCAGCCCCTCCGACTCGAGACACTCCTCGAGTTCCCAGCGCGAGACGCCGGCACGCTCCGCTACCTGGTGCAGCGGCGCGTCCGTGAGCGCGACCAGCCCGATCGCCGTCGCGAGTTCCCGCTTGACGTCGTCGACCGCCGTTCCCCCATCGACTCCTGACTCTGGACCGGTCATCCGGAAATCCCCCCGCATACGAGTGTGAGTACTGCCAACGGTGTTTTAAAAGTGCCGTCGATATCGCTCGGCGTAATCGAAGGAGTTGCGGCGGCCGTCGTGAAC
>CAZUWC010000029.1:4124-11091 GCA_964623935.1 uncultured Halobacteriales archaeon | reverse complement strand
AATTTTGATGTAGCGGTATGCAGTTTATGGCACTCGCGCACGAGACAGCCTTCTATACCGGTGGACGTAAGCAATGATATATTCAGCCCGGGACGGAGAGGGGCTGAGAAGTATCAAACGGTACGTCCACCGGTATAATTCGTTTCGCTTAATGACTTCTGAACATCCCTATCGGCTGGCTGGTGGGCGGGGAACGGAATCGAGGTATACAAACCGGGTACGGACGAAACCCGAATCGGGCTTCGACGAGGTGGTCGTGAAACGAATCTCGACAGACAACGAGATTTGCCGCAACGAGGTGGCCGATTGCGAGAACCTCGCGATCGCGTTCGACAACGAGACAGGGGACACACAGCGACACGCCCGTGGAAACGACCTCCAGGGCGAGACGAACGGGTCACCAGAGGTCGACGAGCCGGGCTATATAAAAGGCCGGTCTGAACGGCATCTCGAATCGTGACCCCCTGGTTCGTGACAGCAGATTACAGACACTCGGGAATACCGGATTTCGACCATCCGCAGTGAACTGGCAGTGGTATAATAGGACCAAAAAATCATCTAAACAGTTTAGGTGGAAATATAGTATTATCGAATAGCACTACAGGAGCTGACAGTAGATATAGAGGGACTCTGTTGGCACCTAAGTGTCCTTAGGCGCAATTCTGGGGATACTTTGATTAGGCAGGCCTGCGAGCGGCGAAACGATGGCCGATTCGGAAGAGTCCACAGCGCGAACCGTCGTGAAGACCTACGTGCCGAAGTATCAGCGCGAGGAGTGGGACGAACATGCAGACGAGTTGGAGATGAGTCGGAGCGAGTTCGTCCGGACCATGGTTCAGGCAGGTCGACGTGGGTTCGAGGGGACAGAGCCACCGAGCGGTGAAGACGAGGACAGTGCGGACGCCGACTCGTCAGACGGTAGTGCGCCCGAGGACCTGAAGTCACTCGTACGCGAGACGCTCGCGGTCGAGGAGTACCACTCCTGGGAAGAACTGCTCACAGCGACCACGGAGGACGTCGAACGGCGCCTCGAACAGGCACTCCAGGAGTTACAATCCAGTGGAGAGATCCGCCACAGCCCGCGCAACGGGGGGTATACGCTCGATGAGTGACGCCGACGCGGCCGAGGACCACCTCGAGTTCTTCCTCGACGACATCACCTACCAGGGCAAGACCGAACGGACGAGGGAGGCCTACGAGCGCGTCCTGTCAGACTTCAGGTCCTATCTGGACTCCCGGGACCTCACTCTCGCAGAGGCCAACCACAGGGACTGCATGGCCTACGTGCACGGCCTCAGGGGTTCCGTCGCGGAGAGCACCGTCGCGACGTACGCCTCCTACCTCCACCGATTCTACGACTACATGACGCGTGTGGGTGCCTTCGAGGAGAACCCGATGGCACTCGTCCTCGAGGAAATCGACGAATCCATCGCGAAGGACCCGGCCCGGCGGGACATCTCCGTCCCCCAGATGCGGACCTTCGTCCGGGGTATCGGACATCCGCTCGAGCGGGCAGTCGTCCTGACGCTCCTGAAGACTGGTCTGCGGGCTGGTGAGCTGTGTAACTTGGACCGCCGGGATCTCTCACTTCCGGAGGGCCCCGACGACGCCGCACCACGGGCACGCCTTGACGGACGGCCACACTCGCTGTTCGTCGACGACGTCCCGGCAGCGGGCGAAGAGTACAACGGTGAACGCCGGTCGGCGTCGAACAAGCGCAAGCGCGCGACCACTCTTCCCGTCGACGACGAACTCGACCGGGTGCTCTGCGAGTGGCTGGCTGTCAGGCCGGACCCTGTCTCCGGAGCCGACCCCCTGTTCGTCAGCACGGCAGACGAGTGGGGCAGGCGGTTGACTCCCGACATGGTCCACCACATGGTGGCGGAACACGCACGCGAGGCCGGCTGGTACCGCGAAGGCGGCGGCCCGGAAGAGAACGTCACGCCTCACTACTTCAGACACTTCTTCACCACCCACCTCCGGGACCGGACTGGCGACCGAGGCGTCGTCAAGTACCTGCGTGGGGACGTCGCCCAGGACGTCATCGACACGTACACCCACGACTGGGGAAACCGGGTCCGCGAGGTGTACGAGGCGAACATCTACTCCGTTCTGTAAACCGTATACCGCTACATCAAACTCGAGGCCTACCCACCGAACGTTTGCTTGATCTGTCTCTGCCACTCCTGGAGCTCGGAGAGGTCGGATTCCATCCCCTCGAGACGGTCCTGCACTTCGTCGTCGGACTCCTCGGCTATCGAACGGACCTCCTCGAGGGACTCCTCGAGATTCGCGACAGTCGATTCCAGGTCGTCCATCCGGGACTCGACGTCCTCGACGGATCCGGTGGTGGACTCGATGTCCCCGAGGCGGTCGTCGAACTCGTCCAGTTGCGCCTCGAAGTCCCCGATGACCTGTTCGGCCGTCCCCTCCTCGTCGAGAAACTCCTCGAGGGCGTCGGTGTACGCTCGGAGGTCGGCGACGTCTGACTGGAGTTTCTCGATCCGGGCGTCCGTGGAGCCGTCCTCCTCGTCCTCGACCACGTGGTCGATTGCGCGACCGAGGAGTCGGATGTCCTCGGTCTCGACGCTCTCGGATCTGATCTCCTCGGCCATCGCCGCGACGATGCCCTCGGGCATCCCCTCACCTCCCGACTCGGTTGCCCCGGAGTCACCCCCGGGGTCGGTCGGGTCTGTCAGGTCAAGCGTTGCGATATCTTCCTCGTCGTGGTCCAGTCCCGGAATCTCCCGCTCCCCCGCGATGGCGTCCCTGACGACGTCGTCGTTGTCGGGGATTACCTCGTCGTCGACCCCGCTCTGTGGTGGGTCGATCGACTCGATGGACGGTTCGCTGAGGAACTGGGCGACGTCCTCGGCACCCGTGGCCCGGATGCCGTAGACGGTCGTGTACTCTTCTCCCGCCCCGATTTCGCGTTCGAAACGGATCCTGTCATCGTCGACCTCCCAGTACTCGCTCCCGTACTCGGGGTGGAACCCCAGATCCTCCACGGAGATGTCCTCAGGGACACGGTCCGAGAGTTGTACCCGCACCGCCTCCTCTCTCCCCGAGACGAACTCGAAGGCAATCGCCGGGACCGGAAACTCGTCTTCCTCGAACCGCTTCGTGACGGATATCCCGTCCGCGGTTACCTCCACCTCCTCGTATGCCTGTGAGTCGCTCATTGCGTTTCCTGTTCGTGAACCGAAGATATTAAAGCTACGCACTATCAGTTACCTGTTATATCTTCCCCTTCTGGAGATCACACAGTCAGTCGGTCGCCGATCTGCAGTATTTCGAGATTCTCGGGATACCGGAAGCTGCTCGCGTGGTGGTGCAACGCGGTCGGGTCGGCCGTGAGGCCGCGCCACATGTCCCAGTGGGTCGGGACCAGCCGGTCCAGCCGGAGTTCGTTGGCGGCTTCGATGGCCATGTTCTCGTCGTTGTACCACCGCGTGCGCTGGGGTTCACGCGTGTCGCTGTCGGGGAGCATCCCGACGGTCCCGAACGCGAGGACACCGACGTCGATGTCGTAGGCCTCGCCGACCGCCTCGAACCCCCCGGCACGGGCGTCCCCAGCGTGGTAGAAGGTTCCCGACTGGTGTTCGACGACGTAGGAGACGGGGTGTTCGGCGTCGGGGTCGTCGGCCGGTTCGACGTGGACGGTCAGGTCCCCGACGCGGACGGCGTCGCCCTCGTCGACGCGTTCGAGGTCCCCGGGGGCGACGTCCCAGCGCTCGCGCCACTCCTCGGCCCTGACGACATCCAGGGAGGCGTCGGGCGCGTAGAACTCCGCGCCGGTGTTGGCGACGATGGGTGCCTGGCTGGGCCCGTGGACGTGGTCGGTGTGTTCGTGGGTCGCGAAGACGGCGTCCGCCTCGGCAACGTCGGTCGGGTCCATCGGGATCGGGATCATCCGAACCGTCCGTGGCGGGTCGCCCGTCCCGAAGTACGGATCGACGAAGATGGTCGTCCCGCCGGCGCTCTTCAGCACGAACCCGTTACAACCCAGATACCAGACTGCGAGGCCATCGGGGTTCGCGGACTCGATCGCCCGGGGCAGCCAGTCGCCCCAGTCGGAGTGGACCTGCATAAACGGTCCTGCAGGGGCCGGGGTTAAGACGTTTCGACCTAGTCCTGACAGCAGCCGCCGGCCTTCTCGCCGAAGTCGACCGCGAGCGGGTCGCTGACGAGTTCGTTCAGCTCCTGGAGGCGGAGTTCGAGGTCGTTCTGTGCCTGCAGGAAGTCACTCATCGTCGGGATGTCGTGCAGTTCTTCCTGGGCCTCCTGGAGTTCCCGGAGGTCATCCTGGGTCGCCTGGCCGGTCTGGCGGGCGAGCATGAACTCCTCGCGGATCCCCTCGAACTCCTCGATTTTCTCCTGGGCCTTTTCGTCGGCCTCGACGTCCGCCTTGGCGTCGAGGAAGCGCTGGTACTCGGGCAGTTCGGTGATGGACTCGCCCAGCGACCGGGCGATGTCCTCGACGGTGTCCTCGGCCTCTGTCGCGGCGTCTGTCTCGATGCTCATCGGCCCTGTCTTGGGAATCCCCGCCTAAAGAACTGCCGGTGGCAAACGCCGTCGTTATACGGCCCCGGCGGATAGAGAGTTGCAATGAGCCAGGAATCGACGGGCCGGTCCGAGGGGGACCTCCGGAACACGGGGATGTCCCTCAAACACGACCGGGAGTGGGACTACGAACTCGACCGGGTAGTCTCGGCGGTCGAGGAACAGGACGCCGATTCGGTCGGCTTGCAGTTCCCGGAGGGCCTCAAGCGTCGCGGACCCGCGGTCGCGGACGACCTCCGGGAGTTGCTCCCCGAGGTGACGGTGCTCATCTCCGGCCAGCCCTGCTACGGCGCCTGCGACCTCGATACGGAACTCATGCGCCGGACGGACGTCTTCGTCCACTTCGGCCACTCCCCGATGAAGGAGTCGGAGGGCATCGTCTACGTGCCCCTCTTCTCGAACGTCGACGTCGAGCCCATCGTCGAGCGTGCCATCGACGAACAGCTGGCGTCGCCCGCGGAGGACCCGGATGTCGGCCTCGTGACGACGGCCCAGCACATGAACAAGTTCGACGAGATGCGAACGCTGCTCGAAGACCGGGGCTACGAGGTCCACACCCGCCGGGGCGACGAGCGCCTCACCCACGAGGGACAGGTCCTGGGCTGCAACTACGCATCCGCGGACGTGGGGGCCGACCAGGTGCTGTACGTCGGCGGCGGGAAGTTCCACCCGCTCGGGCTGGCGATGGAACACCGCGAGAAACACGTCGTCATCGCCGACCCCGTCAACAACGTGGTGACCGTCGCCGATGCCGAACAGTTCCTCAAGCAGCGCTACGCGACCGTGCACAAGGCCATGGACGCCGACGAGTGGGGCGTCATCTACTGTACGAAGATCGGCCAGGGCCGCTGGGAGCAGGCCCAGGAGATCGTCGATGACAACGACGACGCCTACCTCATCACGATGGACGAGGTCACCCCGGACCGCCTGCGCAACTTCGGGCTCGACGCCTACGTGAACACGGGCTGTCCGCGGATCACGACCGACGACGGCCCGCAGTTCGACGCGCCCATGCTGACGCCGGGCGAGTACGAGATCGCCGTCGGGAACAAGCCCCTGGAGGACCTTTCCTTCGACACCTTCCACGGAACGTGGTGAGATGCCGGCCGAGCGTCCGTCCCCGACAGACTGGAGGTTTTAGATGGGATTTCACACCTTCGACCCCGGGCAGGTCGAGCGCCTGACCGGGGCCGACCGCTTTCGCTTCTGCTCGCGGGAGGAACTGCTGGAGTCGCTTCCCCGCGGCGCCGATGCCGAAATCCTCGACCTCGGCAGCGGCATCGGCTTCTACACCGACGAACTCGCGCCGTTCGTGGGTCGCCTGCACGCGGTGGACCTCCAGCCCGAGATGCACGACCACTACCGCGAGCGGGGCGTGCCCGGGAACGTCGTTCCCGAGACCGCCGCGGCCGACGCGCTCCCCTTCCGCGAGGACTCGCTGGACGGCGCCGTCTCGACGATGACGTTCCACGAGAGCACCACCGACGACGCGATGGCCGACCTCGCCCGCGTCCTCGCTCCGGGCGCACCGGCTGTGGTCGTCGACTGGTCCCGGAACGGTCGCGGCGAGGCGGGCCCGCCCCTGGACGAGCGGTTCGACGCCGATAGCGCGCGTGACTTCTTCGCCGAGGCCGGGTTCGATGTTGAGATCGCCGCCGAGCGCTCCGAGACGTTCCGCGTCGTGGCGACGCGGTGAACCGTCTCCGGGGAGATAACCATCAATCATGTACAAACTTTTTTGTATTAACCGCAGGTATAGCCGGTGATGGCAACGAAGAGCGGGTTGACCCAGCAACTCGGGGTCGTGGTCGGCTTCGACGACCCGCGGGCGGACCTCGAACAGTACAGGACACCGCCCGAACTCGCGGCCCACCTCGTCCACACCGCGGACCTCCAGGGCGACATCGAGGGCCGGGACGTGGTCGACCTGGGCTGTGGGACGGGGATGCTCGCGCTCGGGGCCGCGCTCCGGGGGCCGCGGGCGGTCGTGGGCGTCGACATCGACCCCGCGCCGCTGGCGACCGCCCGGGCCAACGAGCGCCGCGTCGGTTCGGCCAGCGCCGTCTCGTGGGTGCGCGCCGACGCCACCCGCGAACCACTCCGTCCGGGCGAGGAAACGACAGTCGTGATGAACCCGCCCTTCGGCGCCCAGTCGGGCAGCGAACACGCCGACCGTGCCTTCCTCGAGACGACGGCCCGGGTCGCTGACGTCTCCTACTCGATCCACAACGCTGACAGCGCCGACTTCGTCGAGGCCTTCACCGAGGACAACGCCGGCGAGGTGACACACGCGTTCCGCGCGGAGTTCGAACTCCCCCAGCAGTTCGAGTTCCACGACGAGGACACACGCGTCTTGGACGTCGAGGTGTTCCGGATCGAGTGGTCGCGGTAAGTCTTCATACTG
>CAZUWC010000029.1:0-4024 GCA_964623935.1 uncultured Halobacteriales archaeon | reverse complement strand
TATCAGCCCCGGTCGCGCTGGACGCGCAGTTCGAACTTCGCGATGGGAACCCGTGTCCCGTCGTAGACTGCCCGCAACCGGTTTCCCGTCCTGTTGAACGTGATGTCGGCGGCGGTGACGTTCCGTCCTTCGCGGGGGACGGGCGCCGTCTCGACGACAGTCCCGTTCCTGCCCAGTGCCACTTCGTAGCCGGTGTCGGCAGGCCGGATGGCGATCCGCGTGTCGTTGATCACGGCGGGAACGACCGCCGGGTCGGCAGTGTGGACCTGCTTTCGGGGTCCCTCGGGCGCCTGGATGAAGACCTTGTACGTCTCGGGCCCGTCGATGACGGACCAGGTCGTCCGGTTGACGGCCACCGTCTCGCGCCAGCCGACGCCGCCGACGGGGACGTGGACGCGTCCCCTCACTTTCAGCCGCTGGGCCGGGACGACCACCTCCCAGGCGTCGCGCCGGTCGCTCGTGACGATGACGCCGCTGGTGTTGATGCTGAAGGCGTCCCGCAGGAACGGGACATCGACGGCGCCGATGTAGCGGTCCGGGACGTCCTCGGCGTAGGTGACGGTGTAGTCGCGGACTTCGACGCCGGTGTCTGCCTCCGGGCCGGACTCGACGGACACCGTGTTGTACGGGACAGCGGCCAGGCCGATCGCGAGGGTCCCGGCGAGCAGGAGGCCGACCGCGACCTCCCGCCGCCAGAGGTCGATCCCCGGGACGACAAGGGTGTTACCCGGCGACAGCGCCACGGCGACCAGCCCCGCCAGGAGGACCACGAGCGCCAGGCCGGCCCCGCGGAAGAGGACGTACTCGGTCCCGCCGAGGTACCAGTAGACGGCCCAGAGCGATTTCGCCACCCCGTAGACGAGGACCGCCAGCCACACCCGTCCCACGCCGGGCCAGGCGTCGCGGCGCCGCACGACGAACAACCCCAGGAGAACCCCGAGGAGGAGTCCGAGCGCGTGGCCCTGGACTGCGATGTCGGCCCAGTAGGGCGTGACGAACTGCGTGCGGCCACGGGCCGTCAACACCGGGTTCCGAACCGAGAAGTACGTCAGCCGGACCACGCGCTCGACGACGAGCGCGGCGATGGCAGGCACCGGCCGCGTGACGAGTGCGAACCCGCCGAAGGCGAACACGACCCCCGAGAAGCCGATGAGCGCACCCGGGATGAGGAAACTCGTCGCCAGGCCGACGACGAACACCCCAGCGACGAACACCCCCACACGGACGAACGGATTGGCCGGCCACGACCCGAAGGAGTGGCTGCCGCGCTCGGTGGGGTAGTGGCTCCAGGCGTACTCCGCGAGGGGTGCGAACGCCACCGTCGAGACGAGGTTGCCGATGATGTGGCTCTCGCTGGAGTGCGCGAAGGGCCCGAAAACCATCCCCAGCGGGTAGGAGTAGGACCACGACCGGAAGCCGACGACAACCGGTTGACCCAGGTCGGCCGCCCCCTGGATGACGTAGTAGACGACCAGGAGCGCCGCGACGACGATGGCAGTGCCCCACGGGACTCCGAGGACGAGCCGGCGCCTGAGTCGGGAGAGCGGGCGGCGTTCCGTTCGAACCCGGAGAAGCACGTACGCCGAGAGGAGGAGGGCCCCCAGCAACGCCCACAGGCTGACCGCCTCGATGAGTCCGTCGTCCGGCAACGTCACCATGGCAGGCTCTGGGGCCCCGGGACGATTATGCTTACCGCCCGCGTGCGGTTCGCGCGGACTCCGGGAATCGTTCAGGGGGTGGGGTCAGGACCCACCGCCAGAGTCGTCGTCCTCAGTCTCGCCCGCCCCGGCGACGGATTCCACGGTCGCGTGGACGAGCCGTTCGGAGTAGCCAGCGGCAAAGGCGACGCCGAGCAGCAACGCAGCCCGGTTCTCCTCGACGCCGCCGCCGACCTGCAACAACCCAGAGCTGAGAAAGAGGAACGCCGCGAGTGCGGACCCCGCACCCACGACGACACGGGCCATGGAGGCCTGGAAGCTGCTGAGGTGCTGTGGGGTGCTGGCCGACGTCGGCCGCTTCCGGAGGGTCCGGATGCCGAACAGCGCGGCCCCGATGACCCCGGCGAGGACGACGTAGACGAGAAACCCCGGCGGCACGCCCGCGCCGTGCCAGTCGACTCCCGTCTCGTTGACCGATTGGTTCGTGACCACGGACTCGTTGGTCGGCAGGTCCACGAGCGGGTGTACCATCCAGTCGGCGGCCAGGAACCCGCCTCGCGCCGTCGGATTCCCGCTCAACAGCGCCACGGCCACGAACAGCGCGACCGAGACCAGTGCGATGTTCCGGAGGTGTCCGAGCTGTTTCTGGAGGTGGTGACGCTTCAGGTGGACACGCTGGTACCCCTCGTCCAGGAGTTTCCGTGCCGCGCGGAGGTCCTCCACGGTGAGTTGCTCCCGGACGGTACCGTCTTCCTCTGCGAGGCGACTCCGGACGGCGTCGGTCCGCCACGACTCCGTGGCGTTGTCCGCTTCCACGAGGAGTGCCCGCCCCTCGGCCCGGATCGCGGCCCGCCGACCCTCCCCGTCCTCGTCGGTCTCGTACCTGGAGAGGGCCAGGCGCTTGGTGGCGTGGAGGTTGTACCACCCCTCCTCGACGTTGCCGTCCTCGAGGGCGGCCTCGGCGTCGGCGAGCAGTTCCCGGCCCCGCTCGACCCAGCAGGGGTCGTCGCCGGACACCTCCGAGGCGAAGCACTCGAACTCCTTGCGGAACCCGTCCAGTTCACCCGCCAGGCGGACCCGTCCTGTTCCGTGCCCGCCACACAGCGGGACGAGGTCGCAGAGCCACGACCACCATCCGCCCTCCCCTTGTCCGTCCATCGTTCGCTTTATTCAGCCCACACCTTATGAAATCTACGGCACTTTCGGCCGTTCGTGGCCCAACAAGAGCGATCCTGCGGCGCTATTCGATCGGGAGTTTCGCCGGGTCGTCCCCATCGTCACCCGGACGTTCGCCATCGTCGTCGTCGGCGGCCACGACAGTCGGCAAGTGCTCGATATCCCCGCCGTCGGCGATCCGCCCGAGCATGACCCGCCGCCGGAAGACGTAGATCGCGAGGAAGAACACCCGTCCGGGGAATGGCACGCCCAGTGGGAGCAGCCAGTAGTGGCCGCCGACGAGCCAGTCGCGGCCGGCGACCTCCCGGGACAGTGCCACGTACTGGATGTCGTAGTACGCCGCGACGACGGTGAAACCCACGACCGCGAGAACCCCCACGAGGATCGCAGCCTCGACCACCGGGGGAATGGATTGTGAGGCTGTAGAGACGACGTGCCAGAGTGTGACGACTACGACGCCGGCGACGAGGGGGCGTTTCCAGTAGCCCGTGGGTTCGTTCCGCCGGCGGACCTGCCGACCTCGGAGCAGATACGCCAGAAAGACGCCGGCGTTCGGTCCGGGGAGGACGCTCCCGACCCCCCAGCGGATCCAGTCGGGGCGCCACCACGACCCGCTCTCCCGGTGGAACCTGGCACGGGCGTCCAGCGCGAGCAACAGCGCAGAGACCACTGCGAGCGCCACGACAGCGGGCTGGGTCCCCGGGGGCATCGTCTCAGGGCTGGCCAGGGCCCACGCCAGTAGGACCGCCTGCAGGGCCAGCAAGCCGGCGATCGCCGTCAAACGCATCCGTCCACCGTCGGAAGCGGCCATCGCAGGATGGTCACTCCCGTTCCTGGACGGCGGGCGTCCCGCGCTCGTGGAGGTCACGCGAGACGCGGGCGACGCCGGTCTGGAGGTCCTCGTGGTACGCCCGGAGGCGGTCTTCCAGTTCGGGGTGTCCGCGTGCGAGCATCTGGACGGCCGACAGCGCGGCGTTGAAGGACTTGCCGGCGTCGACGGCCACCAGCGGCGCGCCCTGTGGCATCCCGATCACGGAGTCGACGGACTTCTCCTGGACGGGGACGCCGATGACCGGCAGCGGGTAGGCGATCGAGGCGGTCATGTTCGGGAGGTCCGCGGACTTCCCGCCGGCGCCCGCGATGATGACGTCGAGTCCGCGGTCGGCGGCCGTCTCGGCGTAGGTGTACAT
>CAZUWC010000028.1:0-11323 GCA_964623935.1 uncultured Halobacteriales archaeon | reverse complement strand
GCTACCGCCACCGCCACCGCTACCGCAATTTCCTATGGCGAACGTCCCGCTCGCTTCGCTCGCGGGTCGTTCTCGTCTACCGCTCTTCGACCCGTTTGCCTTCGGCCTGCGGGACAACGGTTTGGTCGGCGTCTTTCCACTCGCGGTCGAGTTCCTCGCCCTCGAAGAGGCGGTCCAAAAAGACGGCCAGCGACGCCACCTCGGAGTGGGGCTGGTTCGTGACGGCGACGTTGTAGTCGGCAGCCTCGTAGACGTCGAAGGTGACCTTCCCGGCCCCGACCGCCACGAGCAGTCCCGTTCCGGCCTCGAACTGCTCTGTGATGTCGGACTGAACGTCCTGGATCGGTAGGCCGTACATCGTCAGGTGGACCACCACGTCCGGCCAGTCGTCGAGGACCGCCCCCGGCGAGTCGGTCGTCTCGACCGTGAAGGGGCCACCGAAGCGGTCGACGATATCCTCGATGGTCTCTCGACGGCTGGCGCCTGCGCCGGCCAGCATCACGCGGTCGGCACCCAGCGCGCGGGCGGTGAGGCCGACGTGGGTCGTCATCCGCTCGTCCCGGCCCGGCCGGTGGCCCAGGCGCAACACTGCCACCTCGGGTGTCCCCTGCATACCGTCCCGGAGAGGTTCCCCGCGTTAGCCAGTTTCGGAGAGTGCCTCGTCCAGCGCAGTCGAGACCTCTTCGACCGTTCCCGAGCCGAACCCGGAAGCGACGATTTCGCCGTTCAGGACGAATGCGGGTGTCGCCTCGACGCCCAACTCGACCGCCTCCTCGCGGTCGCCCTGCACGGTCCGCTCGTAGATCCGTCCGACGGCCGCCTCTCGAATCTCGTCGGCGTCGTGGCCCTGCTCGTCGGCGATGGTCCCGAAGAGGCCCGGCGCCTCGCCCGGAATCGCGCCGGAGCGTTCGAACAGAGCCTTCGCGTAGGACCAGAACGCCCCGTCGCCGTGGCGGTCCTGGACCGCGCGGGCGGCGTTTGCGGCCTGGAACGACCCCGGGTCCGCGACCGGGATCGGCAGGTCACGGTGCTCGTACCTGATCTCGCCCGGCGCGACGTAGCGTTCGTCCAGTTCCGGGAACCCCTCGATGTTGTAGTCGGCACAGTGGGGACAGGCGTAGTCCTCGAAGACGGCGAGTGTGACGTCGGCCGCGGGGTCTCCCCGGGCTGGCGCGGGAAGTCGCTCCTCGGCGGGGGTGCCCGACGCGTCGGAGTCCTCCTCGTCGCTCTCTCCATCACCACTGGCTCCAGGATCACCGGCACAGCCCGCCAGGGCTCCCACAGTTGCCATCCCCACTACTCTCAGTGCGCCCCGCCTCGAGTGTCCTGGAGTTGCTCTGTCCATATCTGCGTGTCTCGTTTCGCGAGTAATAACGTCTCGTTTCGCCCGTGAACGAGCCTGTCACCGGGGATCGGATCGTAGGTAACATTTATCAACTGCTGGTGATTTCTATTACCGTAACGGATTTTATGAACAGACGAGAGTTCCTGCACGGGATGGTACTTTTGCCTGCCAGTGGCTTGTGGCACCGGCGACAGGGTGCGGGCCGGGAGACAGGGACCGCGGGAACGGACCGACCTGGGGGAACACAGTACCAGAGCAGTGACTCGGATCCTCGTTCGGTACCGGACTCCGGCTGGCCGATGTACCAGGGTGATGCCAGGAACACGGGGTACGCCGGGAGCAGTCCGAGTCCGACGGAGAACCCCATTCGGGCGTGGGAGTTTCGGCCCGAGGACAATCCGAGTTCGTCGCTGGCTGTCGCCAACGGGGTCGCCGTGTTCGGAGACGCCGCCGGGAACGTGTACGCACTGGACAGCGAGAGCGGGGAGGAGATGTGGCGCTTCGAGACTGTCGGGGAGATCGAATCCACGGGGCCTGCGATGACGGAGGAACTCGTCATCACCGGTAGTTCGGGGGGCACGATTTACGGGCTAGATGTTCAGACCGGGGAGGAACGCTGGCGGTTCGAAGCGGGAGGGTCGAGACTCTCGCCCGCGCCGCTGACCATCGCGAACGGAGTGGTCTACGTCAGTGGCGAGAAACTGTACGCGTTGAACGCCGAGACGGGCGAAAAGCGGTGGGAATCGGACTTCCAGCCGAGTCCGAACTTCCCGGTGGTCGCGACGAGTTTTCGGATCTACGCCGCGACGTTCAGTGATATCATCGCGGTGAAGCCGGCCGACGGGACGCCAGTCTGGGAGTTCTCCCCCGGGGGGTCACCGACCGGCATCTCGTTCGGCGACGGGACACTCTACGCATCGGACGACGCGAACACCGTGTACGCACTCGAGGGGCCCACGGGCCAACCGCAGTGGCGGTTCGAGACGGACGACTTCGCACGGGCCCCTGCGGTTGCGGGCGATACCATTTACGTCGCGAGCAACCAGGCAGGGGTCTACGCTCTGGACGCCGAGACGGGGGCCGAACAATGGCGATTCGACATTCCCGACCAGGGGAGTGCGCAGGCACTGCCACTCGTCACCGATCACGCGGTGTACGTCACGCCGAGTGACGAAGCGTACACCTACGCGCTCGTGCCCGACGACGGATCGGAGCGCTGGCGCCTGGAAACCGGACAGGCGTTCGATCCGATGGCACTCTCCGAGGGGACACTCTACGTCCTGGTAGGACTGAAGGTGATGGCGATACGGACCGGTTCGGACCAGGGAACGGCCGACACCGGGAGCGCGGGGTCGGCGGGGAACACTGACAGCGACACGCAGGGGACAGGCGACGCGGATACTGCGAGCCAGGCAGCAGGTGACACGGAGAACACGGGAGACGCATCCGGAGACGTCACTGTAACGCAAGACCAGAACGGGCGCCAACGGGGCTTTTTTTCCAACTCCGGGAACGAACCCGACTTCCTCACGAACCCGGTCAATCTGACGACACTGGGTTTTCTCCTGTCGGTGTTCGGAATCGCCTATCAGATGCTGGAGGGCGATTGATATGGCACGGGCATTGCCGGCACTCTGGAGTGCGATACTCGGTGCGCCGTTCACGCTGGGTGGTGGCTACGTGTACGTGGCTGATCCCCATTCTCTCGTCCCGAACCAGGTGGGACTACCCATACTCGCATTCGGCGCCTTCGTCATCGGTCTGGGACTTTACGTCCACGTCGTGGCCGCTCCCGACCCGCCGATGATGCGGGACGGTGAGGAAGTAATCGAGACGCGAAACCCCGCGCAACGCGCGGCCGCGGCGAAAACCGCCCTCGGGTTCGTGTTTCTCCTTGTGGCTGGGTACCTCCTGTTTTTTACCTTCGTCCCGTACGTGTATCCGACCGTCACGTTCGTGGTCGGACTCTATCTCTTTTCGACCGGGCTGTACACCTACTGGAAGAACACGCTCACCGCCTACTACGTCACGAATAAGCGTCTCATCAAGGAGTACCGCTTCATATCTCTCGTTCGACACGAGGTCCCGTTCGAGAAGGTCCGGGGCGTTCAGGAGCGCAAGTCCATCTGGGAGGCGCTCGTGGGTCTCGGGAACGTGCGTGTCGCCTCAGGCACAGGCGGAACCCTGGAGATCGTCATCCGAAACATCTACTCGCCGACCGAGTTCGCGGACGAGGTCCGCAATCTACTCTGACCCATGTCCAAAGGCCTCATCGCGACGCTGCAGTTCGCGGCAAGCGTCGTGGTCGCCGTCCCCGTCGCGGCTTTTGGCCTGTTCAAACTCGCGGAGGGCGAACCGAAACTTGGCGCGCTCTTTCTCGTGCTCGCGGTGCTGGTGGTGGTCTTCGAGGAGGTAGTCACCTCGCCGACGGACATCCCGGCAGCACTCCTCGAACGGGTCGGGGGACGCGTGGTGGAGACGCCGGAGGAGGAGGAATGAGAGCCATCCCGTACGTGCTCTTCGCGATCGGGCTTTTCGGTGGACTGATATTCTTCTCGTTTGCGCCGCTCCCGTCGGCGTGGCTGAACGGACTCGCGGGTGGCGCGTGTCTCGCGGCCGCCATCGCGAGCGTGACCTACATGATTGCGGCCAACAGCGGCCCCGGCGAGCGCGGCCCGGATTTTTGATGGTCGGATTCGGTGGCGAGTCCGCAGCCGACGTGAACGCTTTTAGTGGGGGCGGGACCAAACTCGGGGCATGAGTCTGGAAGACCACGCCGAGGACCTCGCCTCCGATCTCGGCGTCGACAAAGAGGAGGTCAGACGCGACCTGGAGAACCTCGTCACGTACGACGTGCCGATGGACGAGGCCAAACAGAGTTTGCGGCGCAAGTACGGCGACGGCGGGTCCAGCGGTGGGAGCGAGCCGACGACGAAAGACGTCGCCGAGGTGTCGACCGACGATAGCAACGTCTCGGTGACTGTCGTCGTCCTCACGGCCGGGAAACGCTCGATCCAGTACCAGGGCGAGGAGGTCGTCATCTTCGAGGGGGAGATGGCCGACGGGACGGACAAGATATCCTACACAGCCTGGGAGGACTTCGGTCTCGAACCCGGCGCGACCGTCCGCGTGGGCAACGCCGGCGTCCGCGAGTGGGAGGGTGATCCGGAACTGAACCTCGGGGAGTCGACGGCCGTCGACGCCATCGAGGAGGACCTCGAGGTCGACTTCCCCGTCGGTGGCGACAGCGACCTGGCGGACCTGGCGACCGGCGACCGCGGCGTCGCCGTCGAGGTGGGGGTCGACGAGTGCGAGACGAAGATCATCGACGGCCGCGACGGCGAGACGGAGATACTCAGCGGCGTCCTCGCCGACGAGAGCGGTCGCCTCCCCTTCACGGACTGGGACCCCCACACGGAGATCGCAGAGGGGGAGTCGGTCCGGATCGAGAACGCCTTCGTCCGGGACTTTCGGGGCGTCCCGTCGGTGAACGTCTCGGAGTTCTCCACGGTCCGGCCGCTCGACCGCGAAATCCAGGGCGCCGACTCCGCCCGGCGACTCACGGTCCGGGAGGCCGTCGAGTCGGGTGGCCTCTTCGACGTCGAACTGGTGGGGAGCGCGATCGACCTGCGCGAGGGGTCGGGACTCATCGAGCGCTGTCCCGAGTGTGGCCGGGTGGTCCAGAACGGCCAGTGTCGCACCCACGGCGAGGTCGACGCCGAGGACGACCTGCGGACGAAGGTCATCCTCGACGACGGCACCGGCACCGTGACCGTGGTTCTGGACGAGTCCCTCACCGAGGAGATTTACGGCGGCGACATCGCGGAGGCGAAAGAACACGCCCGCGACGCGATGGACAGGGAGGTTGTCGCCGACGCCATCGCCGCGGAGATCGTCGGTCGGGAATTCCGCGTCCGCGGCCGGCTCAGCGTCGACGACTACGGCGCGAACCTCGACGCGCGGACGTTCGCGGAGTCGGCCGACGACCCGGCCGACCGTGCCCGGGATCTGCTCTCGGAGGTGGCGCCGTGAGCGACTCGGAGGGCGGCCCCGGACAGCGCGAGGTCGCCTACCGACTGTTCGCCGCCGAGTACGACGATGCGGACCTCTCCTACTCGGAGGGCCAGGAGGAACGGGCCCCCAACTACGTGGTCACGCCGACCGGTGCGCGCGTCAACCGGGCGTTCGTCGTCGGCGTCCTCACCGAGGTCGAGCAGGTCAGCGAGGACGTCCTCCGGGCGCGGGTGGTCGACCCGACCGGCGCGTTCGTCCTCTACGCCGGCCAGTACCAGCCCGACGAACAGGCCTTCCTCGACAGGGTCGAACCGCCGACGTTCGTCTCGGTCACCGGCAAGGCACGGACCTTCCAGCCAGAGGACGCCGACCGCGTGTACACCTCGCTGCGCCCCGAGAGCATCAACGAAGTCGACGCCGAGACCCGCGACCGCTGGACGGTCGGGACCGCCGAACGCACCCTCGGGCGTGTCGGCCAGCTGGCCGGCGCGTTGCTGCGTGAGGAACGCGGCGAGGACCTGGAGACGGCACTCGTTGGCGCGGGCCTCGACGAGGGACTCGCGTCCGGCATCGCGCTGGCAATCGATCACTACGAGACGGCGCCGGTATATCTTGAGGCAGTCAGGGAGGTAGCGCTGGACGCGGCGCGACTCGTCGCCGACGAGGTCGAGGAGGTCGACCCGCTCTCGGTGCCGCCGGACGCTTCGGGCGAGGCGGACCTCGCGGCCCTCGCCGAGTTGGCGGAGACGCCGATTCCGGAGGCCGATGCGACACCAGACACGGCCGATCGGGGAGACGAAAGCGGGGAAGCGGCGGTGACCTCCGGAGATGAACCGTCAGAGACAGACGATTCGGTCGGGGAGACCGACGACACGGCGACGGCGGCGACGGGCGAGACGTCGACGGAGACGACTGTGGCGGCGGCCACGGAGTCGACGAGCGCCGAGCAGTCGTCGGACACCACAGTGGAGTCGGCAGACGTCGGGGACTTCGAGCCCGGCGAGTTCGAACTCGACGAGGAGGAGCGCGAGGAGATCGAGGCGGAGTACGGGACGGAGTTCCAGAGCGGCGCGGAGGTCGAGGAACCGGGCGAGGCGGACATCGAGACGCCCGACCCCGAGACAGCGACGGCCCAGGCGGAACCGGCGACGACCGGGGAGACCGAATCCGAGTCGACCACCGAGACGGCGGGAACCACGGACGAACCCGCAACGGCCGCCGTCGACCAGGGCGGATCGACAGCGGTCGAGGAGACGACCGAAGAGACCGAAACCGAGTCAGCGGAGACCACGGAGTCCGCGGACGTCGAAACAGCCACGGCGGAGACGGCGGAGGCGGCCGACGCCGGGGACGTCGACATCGAAGACGCCACAGTGGCAGTCATGGAGGAACTCGACGACGGCAGCGGGGCGGACCGCGGGACGGTCCTCGAGACAGTCGCAGAGCGCCACGGCGTCGAACCCGGGGACGTCGAGGCGGCCATTCAGGACGCGCTGATGGACGGGCGGTGTTACGAGCCCGACGACACGACACTCAAGCCCATCTGATGGCCGTCGAGCCGATCCCCGACGAACCGGCTGCCCTCGTCGACTGCGAGGGCGACCGCGCGCTGGTCGTCGCGGACTACCACGCCGGCATCGAGGCCGGCCTCCGCCGCGATGGAGTCGAACTCGACAGCGACGCCGACGGCCGCCTCGCCGCGCTCACCGGACTCCTCGACCGGACCGGCCCCGACCGACTGGTCGTCCTCGGGGACCTCGGACACGCCATCGGCAGTCCGGGTAGAACGGAACGCGAGGAGATCGAGTCGGTCCTCGCGGCCGCCGCCGAACGCGTCCCGGTGACGGTCGTCCCGGGCAACCACGACGGCGCCCTGGACGAACTGGTCGGGGAGTACGACCGGATCTCGCTGGCGCCGGGCCAGGGAACCCGTCTGGGCGAGGTGGGGTTCGCCCACGGACACACCTGGCCGGACCCGGAAGTGCTGGCGGCCGAAGTTCTCTGTCTCGGCCACGAGCACCCGGTCGTCAGGCTGGAAGACGAGGTCGGCGGCTGGCGCGTCGAGCGCGTCTGGCTCCGGGGGGCAGTCGATCCTGCACCCTTCCGGTCCCAGCACGACGATGGGGAGCCCGTCCCGGAGGAGCTCGTGGTCTTCCCCGCGTTCAACGACCGGTCGGGCGGGACCTGGATCAACGTCCCCGGACGGGACTTCCTCTCGCCGTTCCTTCCCGCGGCGCTGGCCGACGGGCAGGCGTACCTACTCGACGGCACGCATCTCGGCGCGTACGAGCAGGTATAGCGCGGTCAGTTTCCGCCGGAACACCACCGGGGCGCGCTCCCCCGCCTCGGCCTCCCGACCGAGCAGTCGACACAGCGCGTACAGTTCGCCCGCACGCCGCGAGCCCACGAACCGGAACTCGACGTTGTAGGCCCCGGACCACGCCCCGACGGTCCCGCGCACCTGGCCGGGCTTGACGTCGCGCCGGCACATGGGCCCGCGGTTCTCGGCGAACGTTCGCCAGGTCTCCTCGACGACGACGGCGAGGGGGTCGGGCCAGTCCGTTGCCCGCCGCAGTTGTGCCTCGAAGCGCTCGCGCTCCCACGTGATCGAGTGCAGGAAGTCCGCGCCGGTCTTGCGTTCGATTGCGAACGTGGGGTGGTAGGTCCCTGTCTCCGGGTCCCGCGAGCAACACTCGGCGACGGCGTAATCGCCCGTCGAGAGCGTCACGTCCCTCGTCGCGACGGGGTGGCCGCGAAACTCGTAGGGCTGTCGTTCCCGCGTGTCACGGAGTATCGTCGCGAGATGCACGGACTCACCGGCCGGGAGAGTCGACCGGGACACCCTGGCTCGGCATCCGACGAAAACGTTCGGGACACGGCCCGGGGACGCGGTCGCATCCCGACACCGGACCGTTTAAACCTCACTTGTGCTAAGTACAGCCAGTTATGGATAGCCGGCGGAGTCGAGCCCGGAGGCCACACGCGTGACCCGGATGGTCCTCGTCGCGGGCACCACGCGCACGGCGAACATCCCGGACATTAGCGCCGCGGGGGCGGATTCGGACGTGATGGTCCACACGCCGGCCGCCGACGCGGAGATCGTCGAGTACGGCCGACCGGTGCGAGCCCCGGTCACGCCGGTCAGTCCCTCGGGGACGCCGACGCCGGCCGTCGTGACCCGTGCGGTCCGGGAAGAACTCGGGTTCGATCTGACCGTCGTCGACGGCGGCCTCGCGAAACCGACCGCCGCGGGGACCGTCACCGTCGGCGCCAGAGCGGGCGAGGACATCCGCGAACGGGACCCCGTGCCGACCGCGCCGGGCGCCTTCGAGGCGGCCCGCCAGTTCGGTCGAGCGATCCCCGACGAGGAAGTAATACTCGGGGAGACCATCCCCGGGGGGACGACGACGGCGCTTGGCGTTCTGACGGCGCTTGGCGAACCGGCCTCGGTCTCCTCGTCGCTCCCGGACAATCCCATCGAGCGAAAGCGTGCAATCGTCGCGGCGGGCCTGGAAGCCAGCGGGCTGGAGCGGGGCGGAGCCACGGGCCGGCCCAGACGGGCGGTTCGGCGGGTGGGCGATCCGGTGCTCGCGACGGCGGCCGGGTTCGCGCTGGGCGCCCGCCGGTCTGACACGGCGGTGACACTGGCGGGCGGGACCCAACTGCTCGCCGTCGCGGCGCTGTTGCGACACGCTGGCGCGGAGGGACCGCTGGGGCTGGCGACGACCGAGTACGTCGTGGCCGACCCGAGCGCGGACGTCGACAGACTGGCGGAGGCGCTGGACGTCGACCTGACGGCCACCGACCCGGGATTCGAAGCGCTGGACCATCCCGCCGCGGCGGGGTATCTCGACGGCGAAGCCAAGGAAGGAGTCGGGATGGGTGGTGCGCTCGCGCTCGCCGACCGCGCCGGCCTCCCGATGTCGACTGTGCGCGAGCGCGTCGCGGCGCTGACCGACCGCCTCGTGGCCACCGCGCCGAGGGGAGCGCCGTGAGGGGAGTCGTCCTCGGCGGGACGAGTTCGGGCGTCGGCAAGACTGTCGCGGCTCTCGCCACGATGCGCGCCCTCGAATCCGAGGGCTACGAGGTCCAGCCAGCGAAGGCAGGTCCGGACTTCATCGACCCGAGTCACCACGAGGCCGTCGCCGGCAGGCCCTCCCGGACGCTGGACGTCTGGCTCGAAGGCGAGGCGGGACTCCGGCGCAACTACTACCGCGGGAGCGGCGACGTCTGTCTCGTGGAGGGCGTGATGGGGCTGTACGACGGCGACGGCTCCAGTACCGCGATGGTCGCCGAGGCGCTCGACCTGCCGGTCGTGCTCGTCGTCGACGGGAAGGCCGGCATGGAGAGTGTCGCCGCCACGGCCCTGGGATTCCGTGAATTCGCCGACCGCATCGGGCGAGACGTCGACGTGGCGGGCGTACTCGTCCAGCGCGCCCACGGCGGCCGCCACGCCGCCGGTATCCGCGAGGCACTCCCCGATGAGCTGACCTACTTCGGGCGCATCCCGCCGAGCGACGGACTCGAGATTCCCGACCGACATCTCGGCCTCCACATGGGCGAGGAGGCTGCCCTCCCGGTGGACGCACTCGACGAGGCCGCCGGGACGGTCCGGGCCGAGCGCCTCGCGTCGGTCGCCCGCAACCCCCCAGAGCCGGAGACGCGCGAACTGCCGGCCCCCGAAGGCGTCGGGGACCAGCCCCGGGTCGCGGTGGCCCGGGACCGGGCGTTCTGCTTTTCCTATCCGGCCACGATGGAGCGACTGGGCGAACTGGGCCGGGTAGAAACCTTCTCGCCGCTGGCGGGCGAGGACTTGCCGCCCGCCGATGGGGTCTACCTGCCCGGCGGCTACCCGGAACTCCACGCCGGCCGACTGAGCGAGAGTCCGGCCCTGGCGACGCTCGCCGACCGCGCGCCGGAGGGACTCGCAGTCCTCGGCGAGTGTGGGGGGATGATGGCGCTCGCGGAATCGCTGACCACGGCCGAGGGGGAGACCCACGAGCTGGCGGGCGTGTTGCCAGCCTCTGTCGCGATGCGCGACCGCTACCAGGCGCTGGACCACGTGCAACTCGCAGCCACCGGGGCCGCGCCGGGGCCTATGAGGGGTTCGACCTACCGCGGCCACGAGTTCCACTACTCCGAGGCCGACGTGGGACGGGACGCCCGCTTTGCGTTCGACGTCGAGCGTGGCGACGGCATCACCGAGGAGCGCGACGGCCTCCGCGAGTACCGGACGCTGGGGCAGTACTGTCACTGCCACCCCGAGACCGGCACCGTCGACGCCTTCCTCGAGTGGGCGAGCGCGACTCGCGGGTGACGCGCGAGGGAGTGACCGGCGATTCGCCCGTATGACACGCGAGAGTCGCAGGCAAGACACCCCACAAGGTTTTTTCCTGTATACTGAGTTGATACGAATGATGAGTGCCCTCGATGACGTGGTCGACGACCTCGTCGCAGATATCGACACAGTCCTCCTGTTTTCCCCGCGGATAGCGACGGCCGAAACGCTCGCCGACGGTGACGTGCCCGTAGTGGTCGTGGCGCGGGAGAACGACGTCGGCGCCGACGACTTCGTGGAACTCCCCCTGGAGTTCACCGACGTGACGGGACGGATCCGGTTCGGCCTCGAAGGCGCACTCGAACGGGGGTTCGTCGAGGAGGACGACCTCACCGTCTGTCTCACCAGCGTCTTCGGCGACGGGGTCGACGCCGCCATCAGGGTCGGGGCCGCCGAGTTCACGCAGACGGGGCTGTACGACCTCTTCGTCAACTCGCGGGCGGACCCATCGGTCGTCAGGGACGTCTTCGAGGTGGGCATCGAACTCGGGAAGAAGGGCCAGAAGGGCAAGCGCGTCGGCGCGCTGTTCGTCGTCGGCGACGCCGGCAAGGTGATGAACAAGTCCCGGCCCCTCTCGTACAACCCCTTCGAGAAGTCCCACGTCCACGTCGGCGACCCCATCGTGA
>CAZUWC010000027.1:0-11399 GCA_964623935.1 uncultured Halobacteriales archaeon | reverse complement strand
GATGTTCAGAAGTCATTACAGGATCGACCGCAGTACAGCGCGTGGTCGACCTGGAAAACGATTCTGAACATCCCTATCGGTGCCGGCCGCAGATCAGATCAGTGTTGTGAAGAGTAATACTGTCGGCTATAACTTCGTGAGCGATTTCGCGCCCCGGGTGGGGCGAAACTGCTCACGGGCTTATAGCCGACAGTATAAACTAGACAGAGTGTGGTCGAACCGACTACTTTTGTTTTCCTACCACTTACCGCTGATAGACTTATGACGGCACCGTGGGCCAACCCTGCTGGACTGGTGTATCTCGGTCTGTTCTCGCTCAGCGGAGTGACCTGTTTGCTCCTGATTCCCCGGGCTGACACGTTCGACGACCCCCACATCCAGCTCGGGATGGTCTGGTTGCTGGGGACGACCGGCGCCTGGTCGCTGTTCAAGACAGTGTTTTTCGTGGCCCCCGCGCCGCTCCGGCAAACAGCCTACACGGTCGGTCTCATCTTCGGGTTCGCCACCGTCTGGGCGTGGCTCTACTTCTGTTCGGCCTACACCGGCCGGACGCTGCATCGCAATACCACGCTGCGCCGACTCGGTGCTGGTGTCTTTCTGAGTGTGGCACTGCTCAAACTCACGAACCCGCTCCACGAGCTGTACTTCACGACGCGGGAGGCGACGACGCCCTTCCGCTATCTGGCGATCGAGCACGGACCGCTCCACTGGGGCGCAACCGGGCTGTCGTACGTGCTCGCGGCCGTGGGGTTGTTCATGATATTCGAACTCTACGTCCGGTCGGGGTACGATACTCGGCCCCTCAGTGTCCTGACAGCGCTGCTCGGACTCCCGGTCGTTGTCGACGTCGTCGCGACTTTGACACCGCTGCTGGTCGACGTGATTTACGCCCCCATCGGCGTCGCAGTCTTCGCCGTCGGAACGATGTTCGTGTTCGGTCCGCGCTTCCTGGCAGTCCGGACCACTGTCCGGAGCGAGGCGCCGTCGGTGTTTCTGGACGGCAACGGTCGCATACAGGATTACGCTCCGGCAGCGACGACGGCGTTCCCGGCACTCGCGGGGAGGACCGGTGACCGTCTCGGGGACGTCCTCCCGGAGGTGGCGGCAGCCGTCGAGACCGACGACCGGATCGTGACGGTCGACAGCGGCGAACAGACCCGGTACTACCTCGTCTCCACCGACGACATGGGGGTCGGCGAGTCGGCGGCGCAGGTGCTGACACTCACCGACGTGACCTCCATCGAACGGAAGCGTCGACAGCTGAACCAGCGGGAACGGGAACTCGCGGAGCGAAACGAACTCTACCGGGCGGTCATCGCCGCGAGTTTCGCCTTCGTCTTCCGGATCGACATCGACCAGCGGACGTTCACGTTCGCGTCCCCGTCCGTCGAGGAGTTTCTCGGATACACCGCCGAGGAAATCGACGGCGAACCGATCGACGTCGTCATTCCCGACGAACAGAAGGAACTCGCCCGGGAGTATCTCGACCAGGTCGCAGACGGCGAGGCACTCCAGGTACGGGACTTCCCGCTCCAGAACCGCGACGGGCAGACAGTGTATGGGGACATCCGTGTCGTGCCAATCTACGACCCGGGCGTCACGGAGGAAACGAAAACGACCGACGACATTGTGGGTGCACAGTCGATGGTCCGGGACGCGACCGAGCGGCGGCGACGGGAGGGACTCATCAGCGTCATCAACCGCGTGTTGCGCCACAACGTCAGAAACGAACTCAGTGTGATCAACGGGTACGCCGAGATTCTGGCGGCAGACCTCGACGGTGACGCGGCGTCGAAGGCCACCCGGATCGTCGAAACCGCCGACAGGCTGCTGGACCTCAGCGAGTCGGCCCGCGAGATCGAGGCCAACCGGGACCAGTCACCGGACCTGGAGCCCGTCGACGTCGTTCCCATCGTCGACGAGGCCGTTCGGAAACTCCGGAATCGGTACCCGGACGCGTCGGTGGCGGTCGAGAGCCCGGAGACGGCCGTCGCGGAGGCGCTGCCACGGGTGGAGACGGCCCTGTGGGAACTCCTCGACAACGCCGTAAAACACGGCGGGGACGACCCGTCTGTCGAGGTAGCGGTGACAGCAACCGACGACCATGTTCTAATCGCCATCGCGGACGACGGGCCGGGGATTCCCGAGAGCGAACGGGAGGTGCTGTCGACCGGTGTCGAGGAACCACTCGTTCACGGCCAGGGACTGGGTCTGTGGCTGGCCTACTGGCTGGTCAGGAACCTCGACGGCGAGATCGCGATTCCGGAGTACGACCAGGGAACCACAGTCGAGGTCACACTCCTGAAATCGCCAGCTGCATGAATTCGAACCGGGCCCGGCATGACGGGGGCGGGCGCGATGAGACGTCCTCGGTACACTGGCGACCGGGATTTATGCAGTGTGGCCGACCACTCGGGGTATGAGCACGTTCGTCGTGGTCGGCGGCGACGCCGCCGGCATGTCGGCAGCGAGCAAGGCGAAACGGGACGACCCTTCGATAGAGGTGATCGTCTTCGAGCAGGGCGAGTGGGTCTCCTACGGCGCCTGCGGACTCCCCTACTACATCAAGGGGGAGATCCAGTCCCTCGGAGACCTGGTGTCTGTCACGCCCGAGGAGTTCCGGGAGGAACGCGACATCGACCTGCGGACGGGTCACGAGGTGGTCGACATCGACCCCGACGAGCGGACGGTCACCGCCGACCACGGCGACGGGACTGTCACGGTGGGCTACGACCACCTGCTGATCGCGACGGGCGCCCACGCCGTCACGCCGCCCATCGAGGGCCTCGACCGCGAGGGCGTCTACACGCTGGGGTCGATGTCCGACGGGAAGGAACTCCGGGAGTACGTCGCCCGTGCTCGCTCGGACGAGGGTCTCCAGCAACCGGACAGCGGCCCGGCCTGCCAGTTCCTCGAGACCTGTGCCGGACCGGTCGGCATCGTCGGCGGTGGCTACATCGGCGTCGAGATGGCCGAAGCGCTCGCGGCCAACGGCTTCGAGGTCCACCTCTTCCAGCGTGGCGAGCGCATCCTCAAGCAGTTCAGCGAGGCCACCAGCGAGGCCGTCCGTGAGCACCTCGCCGACCAGGACGTGTCGGTCAATCTCGGCGCCGAGGTGACCGAACTCGCGGGCGGGGACCGCGTCGAGGCGGTCGTCACGCCCGACGAGCGCGTGCCAGTCGAGATGGTTCTCGTCGGAACGGGCGTGCGCCCACGGACCGACCTCGCCGAAGCGGCGGGCGTCGAACTCGGAGCGACCGGCGCCATCGCGACCGACGCCCACCGCGAGACGAACCTGCCCGACGTGTACGCGGCGGGCGACTGCGCAGAAGGGGAGCACGTCGTCACCGGCGAACCGACCTACGTGCCGCTGGCGCTGACGGCCAACCGACACGGGCGCGCGATCGGCCGGACTGTCGCCGGGGAACCGACCGAAGGGGGTGGGATCGCCGGGACGGCCGCGGTCAAGGCCTTCGAGGTCGAGGCTGCACGGACCGGCGTCCTCGACCACGAGCAGGCCCGCGGGGCCGGGTTCGACCCGGTCACGGAGACCATCACGGCCAAATCCAGGGCGGGCTACTACCCCGAGGGCGGGACGGTCCGGGTGACACTCACCGCAGACCGCAAGAGCGGGCGTCTTCTCGGCGGGAGTCTCGTCTCCGAGTACGGCGAGGGCGCCGTCCACCGGAGCCACGCCCTGGTCGGCGGGGTGACCGAGGGCGTGACGCTGGGCGACCTCGCGAACTACGACCTGGCGTACGCGCCGCCGTTCAACACGACGTGGGACCCCGTCCTGACCGCCGCGAAGGTACTCGAGGGGCGGCTCTGATACTGATTGCTGTCGCTATTTTCCAGGTATGAACCACATCGGAACTGTCGGTCACTGCTACTGCCGGCGGACTCCGGCAGGTGAGTGGCAGGTTACCTCAACCTTTCACGGCTCCGCGTCCTCGAGACAGGTATGGCAACGAGGAATGCCGAACTGTCCGTTGCCGACCGCCTGAGCGCGGCCGCGAGGGTGATCGTCCCGGTCGGGATGGGTATCCTGACCTGGCTGGTCGTGTTGCTGGCCGTGGGCGCGGTTGCGTCGCTCGGGTCGCCCTCGGTTCTGTCGGTGGTCCTGCTGGTCGGGTTCGTCCTGCTTGTGCTCCCCATCTACCGGTTTCGTCCCTGGGAACCCGCCCTCTCCGGGAGAGTACTCGAGTTCGGACGGACTCGCAGGCTCACGCTGGGGTTCGCAGTCGCTCTGTTCGTCCTCCTCCGACTGCCGCTCGTCCCGGAGTTGCTCGGGCCGGTGGTGACCGTCCTGTTGCTCCCTTTGCGTGCAACCCCGCAGGTCCTGTTCGGCGCGAAGGTGTTCTACGCCGACTTGCTCGGTGAAGCCCCGGCCCAGGCACTCTTCCGGGCTGGACAGCTGTACGTCGAGTTCCTCTGGCTCTACACCGTCGGAACGCTCGGCGCGGCACTCGTCCGATGGGGTGAGGCGACGTGAGGGTTGACGAGCGGATTCTCTACGCCGGGACCGTTGCGGTCCTGCTCGTGGGGACCACGCTCGCGCTGGTGCTGGGTGCTGCGGGAGCAAGCGACGTTGCCAGGCCGGACCAGCCAGCCGTCAACGAGAGCGACTTCCAGGTGACTGCCGATGGCACACGCTACACGACACACCCCTCACAGCTCCGACAGGGCTGCCCGGGCGGGATGGACTGCATCCCATCCATCGACGACCCGACCTACCAGTCGGCCGACGCGGCCGGCTGGCTCGCGGACGAGGACCTCGTCATCGGGATCGAGATCGACGGCGAGGCGCGGGCGTACCCGTTGCGGATCCTCAACGTCCACGAGATCGTCAACGACGAAGTCGGCGGCCGGCCCGTCACGGTGACCTACTGCCCGCTGTGTCGCTCCGGACTGGTCTTCGACCGTCGCGTCGGCGGGACACCCCTCACGTTCGGCGTCTCCGGGAAGCTCGTCAACGCCAACCTGGTGATGTACGACCGCGAAACGGAGACCTACTGGAGTCAACTCGAAGGCAAAGCGATCGTCGGACCCCTCGTGCCTCGCGAACTCACCCTCGTCCCGAGCACCATCACGACGTGGGACGAGTGGCGTCGCGCCCACCCCGAGACCCGAGTGCTCTCCCGGGATACCGGTATCTACCCCGAGGCCACCTACGGGTCGAATCCCTACTCGGACTACGCCAACAGCGACCGTGTAGGGTTCGGCGTCGATAGCGTCGATGGCCGTCTCGACCCGAAGACCATCGTCTACGGCGTCACCATCGGGAACACTTCGCGTGCGTACCCCGAAGAAACCGTCACCGCCGCGGACGTCATCAACGATGAAGTCGGCGGCGTGCCCGTGCTCGTGCTCGAAGATGGGCAGGACGGTGGCGTGAAACTGTTCGTCCGCGAAGCCGGTGGCGAGCAGATCAGGTTCACCACCGAGAACGGCCAGCTCGTCGACGAGGCAGGGAACCGCTGGCGGTTCGACGGCACGGCAGTAGAGGGACCCCACCGAGGGAAACAGTTGGAGCGACTCAACAGCCACGGCATCTTCTGGTTCGCCTGGAGCGAGTTCCACCCCGAGACTGAGGTGTACCAGAACGCGACTGGGCGTTCCTCGTAGCCGTCCCGCGTTCAGATATCCACCCGGTCACGATTCGATCATCCGGGCGGGGGCTGCCCGTAGACTTCAGTGTCGGGGTTGAACGACGACCACCCGGTCCAGAACATCGGCGGGTGGTCGCTGGCTCGCCGAAGCTGTCGCCCCTCGTGTGGGCCGTCGACAGCGAGGCCGGTCGGTCGCTCCCAGCGCGAGCCGGCGGCTGCGAGGTGGCTGTCGTCAGCGGCCTCGAACCGGCGTGGTTGGCCCGCGACCCCCCGGTCGTACGCCACGAGGGTGCCATCGGGAGACGAGGCCACGACGACGGGCAGGTCGCCGACGCGGTCGTTGATCACGCCCTCGGCAGTCACGACGGGGAAGGGATAGGCGCGTGCGGTACCGCCTGACTCGACGCCGATCACCATCGTCTTCGGGTGCAGGGCCCCGTCGAAGCTATCCAGACCGACGAGCTGTGACTCCTCACCGTAGCTGTACTCGGACTCGAAGTAGTCGAACTCCCGGTCGTACCCGTCCACGGTTCCGGAATGTGGTGGTGGGAGAAGTACCCGCGTTTCGGGATGGGTAGAGCGCCACTCACCCCACGTGGTCAGTGTCGACGGGACGAGCGAGAGGCGGTCGCCAGTCCGGGGACCGTGGATGGCCGTCGCGGCGAGCTGACTCCAGAGGCTGTCGGTCCGGCCGTCGTACATCACGAGGTCCGACCGCCAGAGCTTGCCCGAGACGCCGAAGGTCGTCGGCTCGCCGGTCACGCGGCGCTCGAAGACGACGCCGCTCCCACAGAGCACACAGTAGGAAACCGCCAGGGGACCGGCGAACTCGTCGTTGACGACCTCGTGGTGGTTGAGCACGCGGAGCGGATAGGCCCGTGCGCGCCCGTCGCGCTCGACACCGAGTACTGGTGCGTCGGTGGGCAGCGTCGGGTCACGGCCGCCAGCGTCGAGTCCGCTCCAGTCCCCGGCAAAGGCCGGGTCGACGACGGCCGGGATGTAATCGCGTGGCAGCGGATGGCGCATCTGAGAGAGCGACACCGGCAACTCGGCCCCGTCGACCGTGGTGGCCTCGGATGCCGGCCCGGCCGTGTCCGTCGCCGGCGTCGGCGTTGGCGTCGGCGTTGGCGTCCGCGTCGCAGCCTGCTGGGTCGACTGGCCGCCGAGACAGCCCGCCGCGCCGCTCGCGAGTCCCGCTGCCAGTGCGCGCAGGAGCCGGCGCCGGCGCATACGTCCCGTTGGATCGGTCCGTACAAAAGCCGTTCCTGGCTGTGGGGCCGGGACGCACACCCCGTCACGGGGGTCACGAGCGCGGGACTCGTCTCCCGATGCCCGGGAGTCCCTACAGCACACACTTCAGGCATACCGTCCCTGCGCTGCCGGCCACGATACCCTCCTGCTGGTCTACCAGTGTAGTGATAGGATACCCGGAATACCCAGTCCGGTTATTTATTCGAACCGTCGAGTGCCACGACACCTTGTTTCGCTGAACTGTCCGTGCCGGTGCGGGTCGGCCGAGAAGCGCAGGTGGGGAACGCTGCCGCCGACAGTCCGGGGGCGCTTCGTCCCGCAGAGGGCGTGAGAAAGCCGACCTCGCGACAATCGGCAGCCGGCGACGTCGGGGTCCGGGCCCCTCGGGACGGTCCGCAGATCCGGGCGTTCAGCGGTCGTGCGTGTCGCGTACGTATCCGGGACGAAATATTTAATAAATTCGAATAATAATTCGGACGTAGACTTTACCGATGTACGACCTGACAGGGTTCCAGCGTGACCTGTTGTACGTGATCGCCGGCAAGGACGAGCCCCACGGCCTCGCGATCAAGGAGGAACTCGAGGACTACTACGAGAAGGAGATCCACCACGGCCGCCTGTACCCGAATCTGGACACGCTCGTCGACAAGGGACTCGTCGAGAAGGGGCAACGCGACCGGCGGACGAACTTCTACAGCCTGACCCGGCGGGGCGACCGCGAGATCGACGCACGCCGGGAGTGGGAGAACCAGTACGTCGACGTCTGATGGTCTCCGCGCGGTCGAGGACTGCCCTCCTCGGATTCCTGGCCAGCCTCGCGTTGAGTGTCGTCCTCTGGGTGGTCTTCGGGGTCCCGGCCTTCCTGGTCGTGGTCCCGTTCGTTCCCTTCCTCTTCCGGCGCGGGCAGCGCCCGCCGGTCCGGGAGTGTCCGGTCTGTGGGTTCCAGGCCCGCGACCCGGAGTTCGAGCACTGTCCCCGTGACGGCCACCGGCTGGAAGAGCGGTAGTCACCCCTGTGCGGTGCCGTCCTCGCGGGCGCGTAGACGCCCCACGATGACGGCGAGGAACGCGACCCACACGAGGACTTCGAGGGAGAAGGCGGGCGTTCCGACGTAGTGGACGGCGAACTCCAGGGGTGGCAACCGCACCGCCGGCGCGTGTTCGACGGCCGGCCAGAGGAGAAAGCGGGCGTCGCCCGGGCGGCCGTTGAGGGGCATGTGGACGGCGTCGAGCAGCAGGTGGGAGGCCCAGCCGACCCAGACGGCGAGGGCGACTCGGCGATGCGTGTGCCCGTGACCGGACGTGTGGAGTACGGCGAGGCCCACCAGCGTCACGGCCAGCAACACGAGCGCGGAGTGGCCCGCGGAGTGATAGAGGCCGTAGACGCCAGCCATCGCGACGGGCTTGTCCACCAGGTCCGGGAGCGCCGCGCCCGCGACGGTCCAGGCCGGGGAGAGGTGCCACCGTCTCGTCGGTAGATAGGCCGCCACGAGGTGGGTCGGGAAGAGCATCCGCCGGCGTGTCGGCGCTGCGTGTTCATGACACTGTCGTCAACAGGCGCGTGGCCTGCGACAGCGACGGCACACTGGCCTGTCAGTCCGTCGCGGCGGCGCTCGCGAGGTTCCGACGGAGGTCGAACCGGTCGATGTTCCCGTGCATCTCGGTCGCGATGTCGCGCAGGCGGTCGGCGAGGTCCGTCAGATTCGCGATTTCGGAGCGCTCGGCGTCGACGTGGGAGTTGATGTCGGCGGTCAGCGTGCCGATCTCGCCCATCTCGGTTTCGATCTGCTCCATGGCGGTGCTGACCTGCTGTGTCTGGTCGGCCTGGCGTTCGACCGCGTCGCTGATCTCCCCGATGCCGCTGTTGGTTTCCTCGATCCGGTCCTGGACGGCCTCCAGGTCGGCGGCGGTCTCCTCGACGACGTTGGCCCCGGTCGTGATTTCGTCCGTCGCCTCGGTCATCGTCGATGCGACGGCGTCGGTCCGGTCCCTGGCGGTCTCGACGACCGCGGCGATGTCGTCTGCCGAGGACTTTGCGTCTTCCGCGAGCGTCTTGACTTCCTCCGCGACGACGGCGAACCCGTCCCCGTCGGCGTCGGCGTTGGCCGCCTCGATCGAGGCGTTCAGCGCCAGCATGTTCGTCTGCTTGGCGATGTCGCGGATGATGTCGGTGATCTCGGCCACCTCGTCCATGTGGTCGTCGAGGTCGTCGATGGCGCGCGAGGCCTGCGTCGTGCGGTCTGCGGCTCCCCTGATGTGTTCGACGGTCTCGACCATCTCGTCGACGCACTCGCGGGTCGTCGCGGTCGCTTCGGTGGCGGTCGCGCTGATCTCGGCCGTCGATGCGGTGATCTCCTCGATGGCGGCCGAGAGGTCGGCCACGCCGTCGCTGGACTGGCGGGTCTGTTCCGAGAGGCTCGTGACCCGGTCGTCGATCTCCTCGGCCAGGTCGCTGATGTCCTCGATGGACGCCGCGATGTCCTCGCTGGACTCGCTCAGCGACGTGCTGCTCTCGGCGAGCTGTTCGGACTGCTCGGGCACCCGTTCGACGATGCCCTCGACGCTGTCGGCCACCTCGACGATGTACTCGTCGATCTCACGGAAGACCTCGTGGAGCGCCTCGAGGTCCGGGTGGTCGTCCGGCGGGTCGGGAACGCCGGGATCGAGATCGAGCGTGCCTTCCGAGAGGGCAGCGAGTTTCTCCCGCTGGTTCTCGATGCCCGTCTCGCGGTACTCCTCGACAGTCTGGCGGTGGCGTGTGGCGGCCACCTCGTCGGCGGCGTTGCGGACCGTCGCGAGCGCGCCGACCAGTTCACCCTCCTCGTGGAGCGGCGTCGCGGTGACAGAGACGGGCACCGTCTCCCCGCCGATGGTGACCGACCCCTGGCGGTCGCGGACCTCCCGGCCCGTCTCGATGACCTCCGCGGTCGCCCCGAGGCTGTCCGCCGACCGGTCGACGAGCGCCGTCGGCGGCTCCTCGAGTGCCTCGGCCTCGGTCGTCTCGAAAAAGCGCACCGCGTGGGGGTTCAGCGCCGTGATCTCGTCGCTGGCGTCGACGACGACCGTCGGGTCGGGGAACGAGTCGACGCCGGCCCCCTGGAGAATGCCTCCTCCACTGTCGGTGGCCGACACTTCCTCGCCGCGCCACATCGTCGGCGAGTCGGCCTCCTGGGTGCCCTGCGAACTCGGGCCGTGCGAGGTGGACCCGGTGTCGGTCGCCACGCCGCCGTCGGTGACGAAGTGCGGGTAGGCGACGATGTTGTGTTCGGTCTGGTCCAGTCCGACCTCCTCGCCGTCGCTGTCGACCCGGAGCCCCAGGGTTCCCTGGAGGACGTAGAAGACGGCGACGGTCGCGGTCACCGTCCAGAGCCCGATAATGGCCACGCCGACGACCTGTATCAGGAGTTGCTCGACACCCAGGAACGTCCAGGCTCCGGCGCTGCTGACGCCGACGAAGGGCAACAGGACGACTCCGAGCGCGCCAGCGCCGCCGTGGACGGCGAAGACGCCACAGACGTCGTCGATGCCAAGTCCCTCGACGGTCCACTGGAAGGTGGGATAGACGAGCGCCCCGCCGACGGCGCCGATGAGGAGTCCGCCCCACCAGGTGACGTGTGCAGCCGCGCTCGTGACGGCCACGAGGCCGGCGAGCAGTCCGTTGGCGGTGAACAGCGGGTCCGGCTTGCCCTGATAGAGGACGGTCACGACCGAGGAGGCCGCGGCGCCGGCACCCATGCCCAGTGTCGTCACGATGAGCACGCGGCCCAGCGCCTGCCCCATGACCTCGCCCTCGGCCGTGAGGACGGTCGCCTGCGTGCCGACGTTGAACCCGAACCACCCGAACGCGAGGAAGAGCGTCCCGACGACGGCAAACAGCACCGAGTGCCCGGGAATGGGGTTGCTGGTGCCGTCCTCGTCGTACCGGTCCTGTCGCGGCCCCACGATGTAGGCGGCGGTCAGGCCGGCGATGCCCCCGACCATGTGGACGATGGTCCCGCCGGCGAAATCGAGGTAGCCGGCGCCGATTATCTGACCCAGGAAGCCCCCCTCCGCCAGGAGTCCGCCCTGCCAGGTCAGCCCGACGACGACCGGGTAGATGACGCCGGTCAGCAACACGGAGTAGACGACGTACGATTTGAACCTGATGCGTCCGGCGACGGCCCCGGAGACGATGGTCGCGGCGGTCATCGCGAACACGGCGCCGAAGAACCACCCGATCCACTCGCCAGGCGCGTTGACATAGCTGAAACTGCCGGCGAGCGAGACGGCCCCCGGCGAGGTGAGGTAGCCGACGAGGTTGGCGACGCCCAGCCCCACGATGAAGAACACGAGCACCCCGAGACTCCAGTCGAAGAGGTTCTTCATCGCGATGTTGGCGACGTTCTTCGACCTGACCTGGCCGGCCTCAAGCAACACGAACCCCGGTTGCATGAAGAAGATGAGGAAACTCACCGTCAGCACCCAGACCGTGTTGACGCTCGTGGCCAGGTCGCTCGCGTCGACCGCGAGCGCGAACTCCTCTATCATCGTCCGTTCCTCC
>CAZUWC010000026.1:0-11501 GCA_964623935.1 uncultured Halobacteriales archaeon | reverse complement strand
AACTCGACACCTACATCAATCGCATCAGCCGGCACCGCAAATTCATCGAAGACGACGATTACGACGCGCTGAACGAGAGCGTCCGGAGTGTCCACGGTTATCGCATTCGGTCGACGAGCACCACGGGTACAGTCCGTCCCGCTCCGTTGGACTGGAAAACCCTGGCGAGCGTTCACCACGAGGAGTAGGCACCGAATCGACAGAAACCGGAGACGGGACAGGTCACTCCTGGTCGGCCCCACGTAGCGTCGACAGCCGCGTCTGGTTGACGTCGCTCGGGTAGACGATCCGCATCGGGAGGCCACGCTCGTCGCGTGGCGGGTCAGTCCGTTCGGGGAGTTCGGACAGTTCCTCGGGGGGCCGTCGGGCGGTGACCGCCGCGGCCAGGGCGTCGAGGATGTCGGCCGGACTGTGCAGGAAGGAGGCGTACCGGGGGGTCATGTAGCGGTCGCGACACGCCTCGTAGATCGCCGTCGCGTCGTCGAGTTCGTCGGCGAGCAGCGCCAGCCGCCGCCTGACCCCCTCGTCGGTCCACTTCGAGTCGGCGACCGGGTTGTGGCCGTTGAGCGCGTAGAAACACAGTTCCGGGCGGGTCTCCCGGAGGCGGTCGCGTGCGCCCGGGTTCGCGTCGAGGAACTCGTCGACCTCGCGGACGCGGGGGACGCGGTGCCAGACCTGGTTCTGGATGCTGTAGCCGGCCGCCTCGTTGGTCTCCTTGGCGGCCTGGAGGTTCCCCGCGTAGACGGCCTCCCGGACCGGTGCGTACCAGACCCGCCGGCCCTGCCGGTTCAGTTTCCGCTTCGCCTCGACGTCACAGGCCCGCCTGGCGTCGGCCGGCAGTCCGATGGGGACGTCGACCAGAATGCGGGCGGCGTCGCTGTGGTACTTCCAGAGACTCCACACCGAGGGGAAGTGGTCGGCCTCCCAGGCGCCGTCGTCCCCGAGGACGACCCCGAACCAGCCCGTCGAGGCCCAGCAGGCGCCGATGTGCGTGGCCATGCCGGCCATTGCAGGAGGACCGTTATAGAAGTACTAGGCGTCGAGTCGGTCACAGACCTCGTCGATGGAGTCGACGGCAAGCGTCGGCGGCGGGCCGAAAGAGGGCCACTGGACCGCGCCGCGGTCGAGGAAGACACCCTGCATCCCCGCGTTCATCGCGCCCTGGACGTCCAGCCAGTGACAGGTGACGTGTGCGATGGCTTCGGGCGGATGGCCGACCTGCGTGGCGGCGTGCTCGTAGAGTTCGCGTGCGGGTTTGAGCGTCCGGATGTCGTGGGCGCTGACCAGTTCGACGACGGATTCCTCGATGCCGGCCGTCTCGACGAGGGAGGCGAGCATCTCGGGGTTGCCGTTCGAGCAGATGGAGGGGCGGTAGCCCGCCGCGGCCAGACGCTCGAACCCCGGTGCGACGTCCGAGTAGGGGTCGAGGTCGTGGTAGACGGCGTTCAGTTCCCGCAGCCGTTCCTCCCCGAGGTCGACACCCGCCGCCCGGAGCGCGTCCCGGAGGCCGTCGAGATGCAACTCGAAGTAGGTCCCGTACTGGTCGAGGTCGTTGGCCACCACCGAGTAGAAGAGGGCGTTCTCGCGCCAGGCCGCGGCGACGGCCTCCGGGTCTTCGACCAGTCCCTCGAGGGCTCGTGCCGCGGAGTCGGTGTCGACGAGCGTGCCGTAGGAGTCGAACGTGACTGCCCGGACTGTCTCGGCGTCGAACGCGTCGGCCATGCCGAGGACCACGGGACCGACCGGTTTAGGGGTTGTCCGGGTGTCTGGTCTCGATCGACGAGCGACCGGCGGATCCCGACCGAGTGTTACTCGAACAGTTCCTCGAAGACTTTCCGCTGTGCGGTCCGGAGGTGCTGGTGGTAGGTCGGGCGGGAGACGTCCATCGCCTCGGCGAGGTCGTTCCCGTCGATCTCGCGTGGCCAGTCGAAGAAGCCACCGAGGTAGGCCGTCCGGAGTGCGGTCTCCTGGCGGTCGGTGAAGCGGTCGGCCAGCGCGGCACGGAACTCCTGGCGTGTCCGGACCGGCCGCTCGTGTTCGTGGTAGCCAACCAGTTCGGTGCCAGGATGGCGTTCCTCGACCAGGTCGAACAGTTCCCGTGCCTCCGCCTCGTAGGGTAGCTCGGCGGTGACGCGGGTCACGCCGTCCTCGGCGACGACCTCCCGCACGACGGCGCCGAACTCGCCGAGACGCCCGATCAGGCACTCCTCGACGGTCACCTCGAGCAGCCCCCCGTCCTCGGTGTCGACGATGAGACGGACGTCGGCGGCGGCGTCGACCGTCCGGGCCGCCCCGGCCAGCTCGTCGCCCTCACACCCGTCGGCAGAGAGGTACAGGCGGAGGCGGCCGTCCGGGCGGTAGTCGAAATCGGCGACCTCGATAGTGCATCCACACTCGCTGGCAATGCGCGAGAACAGTATGTCGGGGTCGTTGATGGCCAGTTCGAGTTCGATGACCTCGTCGGCCTCGAGGATGCGACCCCGCTCGACGGCGTTGATGGCGTTGGCCACCGCCCGGCCCAGCGCGGTGAGGACGACCCGTTCGCGTTCGTCGAAGGCACCGGGCTCGTCGGCGAAGACCACGAACACGCCGTACCTGGTGTCCCGGTAGACGAGCGGGACGACCATGGCCGTCTCGACGTCGTCGCCGGTACAGCCGAGCATACTGGCGCCGTCGTCGCCGGACTCGACGACCTGTGGCCGCTCCTCGTCGACCGCGTCGGCGACCGGGTTCGAGCTGTCGAGGGGGAACGTGGCGTCGGCGGCCGGGACCGACGCCGTGCCGGCCCACTCGGTCGGCGAGAGCGTCTCTGTTGCCAGGTCCGGCCGGCCGATGACCGCGAACGTGTAGGGGTCGGCGGCGGCCAGTTGTTCGACGACCCCCGACTCGAGTTCCTCGCGCGTGGTGGCGCCGACCAGCACCTCGATGGTGTTCTCGACGAGGCCGTTGATCCGGTCGAGGACCGTCTCGACGTGTTCGCGCGCCTCGCGGACCTGCCGTTCGCGCCTGGCGCGCGTACAGGCCGCGGCGGCGGCCGTCGCCAGCAGCGCGAGGACCTGCTCGTCCGCCTCGTCGAAGGCCGCCGGTTCGGTCGACGCGACGCCAATGGTCCCGTGGACCCCCATCGGGTAGTACATCGCCGACCGGAGGACGTCGGTGTTCGTCTCGACGTCGACCGCCTGCAGGTCGTCGACGACGCGCGACTCCCCGGTGGCGAACACCCGGCCCGGCATCCCCTCCTCGACGTCGTAGGCCGGGCGGTCCTCGACGGGGACGTCGGCCGCCGTGGTCTGGGCGACGGGCTCGAGCACCTCGGTGTCGGCGTCGTACAGGCGGACGGCGTTCGCCTCGAACCCGAGGACCTCCAGCGCGGCCGTCCCGACGAGGTCGCCGACCTCCTCCCGCGAGCGGGCCCCCATCAGCGACCGCGTCGTCTCCAGCAGCCCCGAGAGGCGCTCGCGGTGCTCTGCCAGTTCGGTGATGTCGCGGGCGACGCCGACGACCTGCGTGACCGCCCCGTCCTCGACGACGGGCTGGTACCAGGTTTCGATGGTGACGCCGTCGGCCAACTCGACGGTGTGGCTGGTCTCCTGGCCCGCCAGGGCCCGCCTGGCGTGGGTGCACACGGTGGGGTAGTCACTGTAGATATCGAAGATCGACTCCCCGACGACGTCGCCGGATTTGAAGCCCAGCGACCCCAGCCCTTCCCCGCGGGCCAGCGTGTAGACGCCCTCGGGGTCGAGCGCGAACACCACGACCGGGGCGTTCTCGATGACCGTCTCGAGGCGGCGCTGGTTGGTCCGGAGGCGGTCCTCGTACCGGCGCTGTTCGAGGACGTGGCTGATCCAGTTGGTGAGCAACTCGACGAACGTCCGCTCGGACTCGGAGAACCCCCGCTCGCGGGGTTCGGAATCGGCGAAGCAAACGGTCCCGTACTGCCGGCCGTCGACCGTGATCGCCGCCCCGACGTAACAGCCCAGCCCGAACCGCTCGTATGCAGGGTCGTCCGCCCACCCCTCGCCGCGGGCGTCGGTGATGGCCAGCGGTTCCTCCCGCTCGACGGTTTGCCGGCAGTACGTCTCCGAGAGCGGGGCCGTCGTCCCCTCCCGGAGTGTCGGGTGGTCGCCGACCAGTTCGACGACCGTCATCCCCTGGTCCCCGACGCGCGTCAGGAAACCCAGTTCGACGCCGAGCCGGTCCCGTCCGACGGCGAGCATCCGCTCGACCGTCACGGTGGACGAGCGGTCCGGGTCCGACGCGATGTCGTGGAGCCGTCGGAGTGCCCGCTCGCTCGCCTGCAACTCCTCGCGGGTGCGCCTCGCGCCGGTGACGTCGCGGACGAGTGCCGTCACTCCCTCCCCGGTCGCGTGTGCCCGGACCTCCAGGGGACCGTCCCGCTCGCCCTCGCCGACCTCGACGGTCGTCGCCTCGCCCCCGGCCAGCACCGCCGCGAACCGGTCTTCCAGCCACGCCCCGTCCGGGAAGGCCTCCCGAACGTCGGCCCCGACCAGCCCCGAGGGGGCGGCGTCGAGTATCTCGCGGGCCGCCTCGTTGGCCCCGGTCACCGTCCAGTCGTCGTCCAGCGTGACGACCCCGTCGGCCAGGTCCGCCAGCGGCCCCTCCTCGAACGCCCGGTCCGCAGTCGCTGCCTCGCCCCCGTCTGCCGCCGCTCTCCCCTCGTCGCTCATGTCTAGAGTGGCCAACGGTTTGGCAGCCGGACGTATAAATACACCACCCGCCGACCCGCACCCGGGCCCTCCCGAGGGGTCAGTGCGTCCCCGTCACGCGCTCGACGACAATCGACCCCGCGCGGTAGACGGGTCGCAGGAAGTAGTTCGCCATCCCGACGAGGCCGACCAGCCCGCCCAGCGACTGGAGTTCGGCCGGCGTCGCGCCGAGGAAGGCCAGACAGACCGCGGCGGCGACGACCGGCCCGACCCACAACAGTCGGCCGTAGGCCCCCGGGTCGCGGCCGGCGACGGCCGGCCCGGCATCCAGTCGGTCCCGGAGGGCGAAGAGGGCGCCACCGACCCCGAGGAGCGCGGCCGCGAGGGTCAGCGACGCGGTGGTGCCAGCGAGGCCGGCACCCAGAAGGCCCGCGCTGGCGACCAGGAGGACGAACGTGGCCCGGACCGCGCGCTCGGAGACGTCCATACCGTGGCGTGGTCGCGGGTTCCTAAGGGCTTTGTGCACGTCGGCCGAGGTGTGTCCGTGACCCGGAACGCCGGACTCGTCGGCCTCGCCAGGGCGGTCGTCGGGACCGCCCGCGACCAGCAACTGCCCTTCCTGGCGGCCGCCATCGCCTACTACGCGTTCGTCTCGCTCGTGCCGCTGATCCTGCTGGCACTCGCTCTCGCGACCCTCGTGGGGGGCGCGGCCTTCGCGACGCGGGTCGTCGGCTTCCTCGACGGGCTCCTGACGCCGGAGGCCTCGACCCTGCTCGAAGGCGCCCTCACCAGCACCTCCGGCCGGGGCGGGGCGACCGTCCTCGGCCTCGTGGTGTTGCTCTGGAGTTCGCTGCGGCTGTTCCGTGGGCTCGACATCGCCTTCTCACGCGTCTACGGGGCCGTCGAGTCCGTCTCGCTGGTCGAGCAGGTGACCGAGGCCCTGGTCGTCCTCGCGGCCATCGCCGTCGCCGTCGGTGCTGCGGTCCTGGTCGGCGCTGCACTCCCGCTGGCCCGCGTGCCGTTTCTCCCCGTCGTCGCGCCCCTCCTGCTGGTGGCCGCGCTCTCGGTCGTGTTCCTCCCGCTGTACTACGTCTTCCCGGACCGGCCCGTTACGGTCCGGCAGGCCCTCCCCGGCGCGGTCGCGGCGGCACTGGGGTGGGCGCTGCTCAGCACGGTCTTCGGGTTCTACGCCGACCGCGCGGGGGCCTTCCAGCTGTACGGCGTCATCGGCGGCGTCCTCCTCTTGCTGGCGTGGTTCTACCTCGGTGGGTTGGTCGTTCTGCTCGGCGGGGCCGTCAACGCGGCGCTCGCGGGCCACGACCGGCAACTACAACAGGGGGGCCCCCGAGATGCCACACGACCGATGAGCGACGCGGACGACGGTGACGCTGGCGGGGAGGCTGCCGCCCGCGAGGACGGCGACGAGGGGGTGGCGACGGTCGAACCCGAGACAGTCGACTACGAGGACTTCGCCCAACTGCGCCGCGACCTGGAGCGCGTCGAGGCGGAGTTCGAGGACCGCACCGTCGGCCGCGAGGAACTCGAAGCCGACCTGCGCCAGTACGTCCGCCAGCAGGCCCGGCGGGGCCACGCCCGCGGGTGGGGCCCCTATCTCGTCTTGCTCTACGGGACCGCGATGACGCTGGGGGCCTTCTACTTCCTCTCGGGGGCCTGGGCGGTGCTGGCGATGCTTGTCGTCTGGCTGTCGACGCTCGGACTGTACACGCTGATGGTGCTGGTCGGGGTGTCGTCGGCGGCCCTGGGACTCCCGGGGCGTGCACTCGCCCTCCTCAGAAAGCTCCGGCCCTGAAAAACGGAGTGCGCTCGTGGACCTGCGACGGGAGCGGGCCCGAAAATCGGGCGCGGGTCAGAACTTCTCGAGGTAGCGGTCGAGTTCCCACTCGGAGACCTCGACGAGGTACTCCTGGAACTCCTGGCGCTTGGCCTCGACGAACTTCTCGGAGACGTGCGGGCCCAGCGCGTCCATGACGACTTCGTCTTCCTTGAGCGCGTCGATGGCCCCGCCGAGGTTCGAGGGCAGCGTGTCGATGCCGTACTCCTCGCGTTTCTCCTCGTCGAAGTCGTAGATGTTCTCCCGCACTGGATCGGGACAGTCCATGCCACGCTCGATGCCGTCCAGTCCCGCGTGGATCATCGTCGCGAAGGCCAGGTATGGGTTACACGAGGGGTCCGGTGAGCGCAGTTCGATGCGGCTCGCGGCCGGCACCCGGGCGGCCGGCTTGCGGACCAGTGCCGAGCGGTTGACGTCGCTCCAGGCGACGTAGACGGGCGCCTCGTAGCCCGGGATCAGCCGCTTGTAGCTGTTGACGGTAGGGTTGGCGACGGCCGTGATGGCGGGCGCGTGGTCGAGCACGCCCGCGAGGAACTGCTTGGCCGTCTCCGAGAGGTCGAACTCGTCGTCGCCGTCGTGGAAGGCGTTCTCGCCGTCCTCGGTAAAGAGCGAGAGGTGGGTGTGCATCCCGGAGCCGTTGATGCGGGGGATGGGTTTTGGCATGAACGTCGCGTGGAGGTCGTGCTGGGAGGCGATGGCCCGCACGACAGAGCGGAAGGTGGCGACGTTGTCGGCCGTCGTGAGGATGTCGTCGTACTTGAAGTCGATCTCGTGCTGGCTCTGGGCGACCTCGTGGTGGCTGGCCTCGACCTCGAAGCCCATGTCCTCCAGCCCGTAGATGATGTCGCCACGGACGTCCTGTGCCATGTCCTTGGGCGCGAGGTCGAAGTACCCGCCCTTGTCCGACCACTCCAGTGTCGCGTTGCCGTCCTCGTCCTCCTGGAACAGGAAGAACTCGGGCTCGGGGCCGGCGTTGACCGTATAGCCCATGTCGTTGGCGCGGGCGACGGCGTCTTTCAGTACCTTGCGGGGGTCACCGACGAACGGCTCGCCGGTCGCCGTGTCGTGGACGTCGCTGATCATCCGGGCGCTGGTCACTTCGGGACCGTTCCGCCACGGGAGGATGGCGAACGTCGAGGGGTCCGGCTCCAGGCGCATGTCCGACTCCTGGATGCGGACGAACCCGTTGATCGACGAGCCGTCGAAGTAGATGCCCTCCGTGAACGCCTTCTCGGCCTGGTCGGACGGGATGGAGACGTTCTTGACCGTCCCCAGGATGTCCGTGAACTGGAGACGGATGAAGTCGACGTCCTTCTCCTCGATCTCGTCTAAAACGTTCTCTTCAGCCGATGAGAGGTTTTCGCTTGTCATCTTTCGACACCTGAGAGGCTATCCCGCTGCCACAAAAACCCTGCTATTCTGCGCAATCCTTGCCCGTTGCGCACAGAATTGTATATTCGTAAAATTCTAATGCCGACCCCCCGTTTGTACGGTTGATGACGTACGAAAATCTGGACCGAAAGTTGGTGAATGCGCTGCTGGGCGACGGGCGGGCGAGCCTGCGGAGCCTCGCGGAGGACCTCGACGTCTCCGTGACGACCGTCTCGAACCACCTCTCGGACCTCGAAGAGGAGGGCATCATCCGTGGCTACACGCCGAAAGTCGACTACGACGCGCTTGGCTACGACGTGACGGCCATCCTCCAGCTGAAAGTCGAGGGTAGCGGTCTCCAGGCGGTCACCGAGGAACTGACCGGGCACCGCCAGATGGTCAGCGTCTACGAGGTCACCGGCGACCACGACATCGTCGCCGTCGGGAAGTTCTCCGACACCGACGACATGAACGGCGCCATCAAGACGCTGCTGAACAATCCCGACATCAAGGAATCGAACACCAGCGTCGTCCTCAACGCCGCCAAGGAACACGAACAGTTCGAACTCGACCTCGACTAGCCGCGGACGACCCAGCGGTCCTCGGCCTGCGCCTCGAGGCGCGCCCGTTCCCGGAGTCGCACCACGTAGCCGGTGGGCTGCCGTCGCAGGTCGTGGTCGGCGTCGACCCGCACGAGGTGGCCCGTGAACTGCGCCGACGGCGGCTTCTGGGCAGCCCCACAGTCGTAGACCGTCAGCAACTCGTCGTCCCCGGCCTCGTAGACGACGACGTGGGCATGCTGTGGGAGGTGCCACTCGCCCTCGCCGGCGACCGCCAGGTGGTTCATATGCCCCGTTGGGTCCGCCCCAGCAAGGGCGCTTCGCTTTCCCGGACCCCCGCCGCGCAGTCGGGCGGTCCGTCTCCGTTTCCGAACGTTTTTGCCCGGTCGACGGCTGATTTGGTCCGATGCCCTCCACCCGTGCCGGTCCGGAGGCGACCGGCGGATGACCCCCCGAGATTTGCTGGCGCTGCTCGGGAAGGCCCGCCCTCGTCGCCTGCTCCGGAGCGTGGGCGACCTCTTCAAGGGACCCGAGGAACTGAACCTCACCGAGGGCTCGATCGGCTGGCCCCTGTTTTACCTCTCCTTGCCAATCGTCGTCACGAACCTCCTCCAGACGGCCTACAATCTCGCGGACACCTTCTGGCTGGGCCAGTACAGCACGACGGCCCTGGCGGCGATCAGCTTCGCGTTCCCGATGGTGTTCCTGCTGATCTCCTTCGGAATCGGCCTGACCGTCGCCGGCAGCGTCCTCGTCGCCCAGCACACCGGCGCTGGCGAACCCCGCGAGGCCGAGTATGCCGCCTCCCAGACGGTGGCGTTCGCGGCCGTCGTCTCCGTCCTGCTGGGGGCGGCCGGCTACGTCCTCGTCGACGACGTCCTCCGGTTGCTGGGCGCTGGCCCCGACATCCTGCCGCTGGCGGCCCGGTACATGCAGGTCGTCTCGCTGGGGCTGTTCGCGCTCTTTGGCTTCCTGGTGTTCATCTCGCTGATGCGGGGCTACGGCGACACCGTCACCCCTATGCTCGTCATGCTGGGCACGGTAATCCTCAACATCGTCGTCGACCCCCTGCTCATCTTCGGCGTCGGCCCGTTCCCCGAGTGGGGCGTCACGGGTGCGGCCGTCGCGACGGTCTTCTCGCGCGGACTGGCGACAATCGTCGGGCTGGTCATCATGTTCCGGGGCAAGCGGGGCATCGCCATCAACCTCCCCGACCTGCGACCGGACCTCGGGTACCTGCGGACGCTGGTCCGCGTTGGCGGCCCCGCCTCCGTCGAAGTGACCGGCCGGGCCGTCTCGGTCAACCTCCTGCTCATCATCGTCGCCACCTTCGCCAACCCCGTCGTGGCGGCCTTCGGCGTCGGCATCCGCGTGTTCTCGGTCATCTTCCTGCCGGCCATCGCGGTCGGCCGGGGCGTCGAGACGCTGACGGGACAGAACATCGGCGCCGGCAACCCCGACCGCGCCGCCCGAACCAACGACTTCGCTGCCGTGGCGATGTTCGTCGTGTTGTCGGCCGCCGCAGTGCTGGTCTGGTTCACTGCCCCCGCCATCGTCGCGGTGTTCACCGACGACCCCGAGGTCATCCCCGTGGGCGCGGAGTTTTTGCGGACGGTCGCGCCCACCTTCGGCTTCCTGGGCGTGGTGCGGGCCTACAGCGGGGGCTTCCGCGGCGCCGGCCGGACGCTCACCGCGGCTGCCATCGCCATCTTCACCCAGGGGCTGATCCGCCTGCCGGTCGCGTGGCTGGGCGCCCAGCGATTCGGAACGCGGGGCTTCTTCGCGGCGTTCGTCGTCTCGAACGTCGTCGGCGCCGCCATCGCGCTGGTGTGGTTCCGCCGTGGCACCTGGCGGGACGCCGACCTCACCGAGGACCCGACCGTCCCGGCCGCCGGGGTCGAGGAAGGCGCCGACGCCGGGGACTGATCGCGGCTTGATCCGGGCGAAAAAAACGGTCAGTCAGCGAGCAGACCGGCGGTCGGGTACGGTGGAATGGAGCGAGGGTCGGCCGGGCTTACATTGCGCCGCCCATGCCACCCATACCGCCCATGCCGCCCATGCCGCCCATGCCGCCGCCCATACCGCCGCCGGGGCCGCCGGGGCCGCCCTCGTCCTCGTCGTCGTCGCTGCCGCCGCCCTTCAGGTCGCCCGCGGCGATGACGTCGTCGATGCGGAGGATCATCACTGCCGCTTCGGTGGCCGATTCGACGGCCTGGGTCTTGACGCGTAGCGGCTCGACGACTTCCTCGGACATGTCCTCGACCTCGCCGGTGTAGGCGTCGAGGCCGACCTTGTTGTCGCCGCCGTCGTGGGCGCTGCGCAGCTCCACGAGGGAGTCGATGGGGTCCAGGCCGGCGTTCTCGGCCAGCGTCCGCGGGATGACGTCGATGGCGTCGGCGAAGGCCTCCACTGCGAGTTGCTCGCGGCCACCCACGCTGTCGGCGAAGTCACGCAGGCCCAGCGAGAGTTCGGTCTCCGGCGAACCGCCGCCGGGGAGGACCTTGCCGTCCTCCAGCGTGGCGGCGACGACGCCGAGTGCGTCCTCGACGGCGCGCTCGACCTCGTCGACGACGTGCTCGGTGCCGCCCCGCAGGATGAGCGTGACGGCCTTGGCGTCGTCGACCTCCTCGACGAAGATGTGCTCGTCGCCGGCCAGGTCCTTCTCGGTGACCGAGCCCGCGAAGCCGAGGTCGTCGGCGGTGACGTCGTCGATGTTCGAGACGACGCGTGCGCCCGTGGCCCGCGAGAGCGCCTGGATGTCGGATTTCTTCGCGCGCCGGACCGCCAGGATGCCCTCCTGGGCGAGGTAGTGCTGGGCCATGTCGTCGATGCCCTTCTGGCAGAAGACGACGTCGGCGCCAGCGTCGACGAGCTTGTCGACCATCTCGCGCAGTTGCTGTTCCTCCTGGTCGAGGAACTCCTGGAGCTGGTCGGGGTCGGAGACGTTGACCTCCGTGTCGAGTTCGGTCTCGGGGACCTCGATGGCCGTATCGAGGAGCGCGATGTCGGCGTCCTCCTTGAAGTGGGGCATGTTGTCGTGGACGCGCTCCT
>CAZUWC010000025.1:11174-11766 GCA_964623935.1 uncultured Halobacteriales archaeon | reverse complement strand
CGGGTAACCGGCGCGTCAGTTCACGCAACTATTTTGACACCGGTGGTCGTGGCCCCACATGGGAGATCATGACAGATTCACCGGCACTCGAGGAGATCGACGACGTCGTCTACGAACCGACCGACGAGGTGCTCGAGGGGAGCAACGTCTACCAGTTCATGCAGAAACACGGGATCGAGGAGTTCGAGGAACTCCACCGCCGGACGGTGAGCAAGCAGGCCGGCGTAGACGCGTCGGGGCTCGACTGGTTCTGGGACGAGGTCGTCGACCACCTCGGTCTGGAGTTCGACGAGCCCTACGACTCTGTTCGTGACGCCAGCGACGGCCCACAGTTCACCGACTGGTACGTCGGGGGCGAACTGAACATCGCCCACAACGTCGTCGACAGGCACGCCCGAACGGACTCGCCCACCCGCAACAGCGTCGCCTGCATCTGGGAGGGTGAAGACGGTGATATCCGGGAGATCACCTTCCACGAACTCCACCGGCAGACAAACAAGGTCGCAAACGCCCTCGAGGAGCGCGGGGTCGGGACCGGTGACACTGTTGGGCTGTACATGCCGATGGTTCCGGAGGTCGTCTCGATCCTCTA
>CAZUWC010000025.1:0-11162 GCA_964623935.1 uncultured Halobacteriales archaeon | reverse complement strand
CGCGACCGCCACGCGCATCGACGACGCCGAGTGTTCGGTCCTGTTCACCGGCGACGGTTTCTACCGGCGCGGCGACGAGATCCACCTCAAGGAAGCCGCAGACGAGGCGATCCAGCAGGCTGGCCACGTCGAGCACACGATCGTCTACGACCGGTTGGGTGGGGATGTCCCCTGGACGGCGGACCGCGACGAGTGGTGGGACGACGCTGTCGGGACACAGAGCGACGAGTACGAGACCAAGTCCCTCCCCTCCGACCAGGAGTCGATGCTGCTGTACTCCTCGGGGACGACCGGCACGCCCAAGGGCATCGTCCACACCCACGCCGGCGGCCTGGTCCAGCCGGCCAAGGAGATCTACTTCGCGTTCGACCACGAGCCGTCGGACCGCTTCTTCTGGGTCTCCGACATCGGCTGGATGATGGGCCCCTGGACGCTCATCGGCAACCACGCGCTCGGGGGCACGATCTTCGTCTACGAGGGCGCGCCCGACCACCCCGACCCCGACCGCTTCTGGGAGATGATCGACCGCCACGGGATCACCGTCTTCGGCATCTCGCCGACCGCCATCCGTGCCCTCCAGAAGGAGGGCGAGGAGTGGCTGGCGGGCCACGACCTCTCGACGCTACGGCTTCTGGGTTCGACCGGCGAACCGTGGGACCCCGAATCGTGGGTGTGGTTCCACGAGACGGTCGGGCGCGGCGAGGCGCCCATCATGAACATCTCCGGGGGCACCGAGATCTTCGGGTGTTTCCTCCAGCCGCTCCCGATCCACTCGCTCAAGCCGGGGACGCTTGGCGGGCCGGCCCTGGGCATGGACGTCGACATCGTGGACGCGTCCGGCGAGTCCATCGCCGAGGCGGGCGAGCGCGGGTACCTCGTCGCCAAGTCCTCCTGTCCCTCGATGACGAAGTCGCTGTGGGGCGGCGACGAGCGCTACCTCGAGGAGTACTGGTCGCGCTTCGATGACGTGTGGGACCACGGCGACTGGGCCCAGAAGGACGACGACGGCTTCTGGTTCCTGCACGGGCGTTCGGACGACGTCCTCAACGTCGCCGGCCGGAAGGTCGGCCCCGCCGAGGTCGAGGGCGCGCTCATCGAGCACGAGGCCGTCAACGCCGCCGCGGCCATCGGCGCGCCGGACGACACCACGGGGACGGCCGTCGTCGCGTACGTCGTCCTCGAAACCGGTTACGGGGAGACCGAGAGCCTCCGGGAGGAACTCCGCGGGCAGGTCGGCGAGGAACTCGGCAAGCCCTTCCGCCCCCGCGAGGTGCTGTTCGTCGACGAGTTCCCCAAGACACAGAGCGGGAAGATCGTCCGGCGCATCATCCAGGGTGTCTACACCGACGAGGACGTCGGCGACCTCTCGAGTATCGAGAACCCCGACGCAATCGACGAGATCGAGGCCGCCCGGTAGCTACCCGAGTGCGGTCCCACAGACCGGACAGAACGCGAAGTCCGTGGCCCCGGAGAACTGCTCCCCACAGTTCGGACACGTGTAGCCGTCCGCGTCCGACTCGGCCTCCCCGGTGTCCGCGGCGTGCCCGTCACCGTCCCCGGGTGCTGGTGGGGCATCGTTCCCGGACTGGACCCTCTCGACGGTTCCCTCGTCCGGCGCCTCCTCGCCGTTGTTCCCGGCGTCTGACGCTTCCCCTCCGGCGTTGGCGTGAATCGATTCCCACCCGTCGTCCCCGCCGGACGCGACTGCCGAGTCCACGTCCTCCTCGTCGGTCGTCTCGGGGGCCACCGCCTGCGGGAGTGACTCGTCGAGGTCGGCGTCCTCGGGCGGTGTGAACACTCTGGTGTCGTTCGTTTCGTTCGTCGTCCCGTCTCCAGGGGCGTCGCTTCCACCAGTCGAGTCCTCCGCCCCGGATTGTGCGCCACTCGAGTCCGAACGACTCGTGGCAGCAGGACCGGAATTTTCCGACGCGGATGCCTCCGGTGAGGTGCCGTCCGTGCCCGGGTTCACTGCCGTCACGCGGCGGGGCGACGTCACGGAATCCGGCCGGGCGAAGGCCGGGTACCGCTGGTCGACCCGGACCGCCGACCGGGCAACGGTGACGTCCCTGGCCCGTGCGGTGAGACCGACCACCGTCTGCCCCAGGACGTACGCCAGCGAGAGCACCACCGGAAACACCGCGGCCAGCGCCGGCAGTGTGGGGGCGGGTGCGCCGGCAATGTCCCTGGTTCCGGTCACGAGAGAAACGACGGCGGCGGTCCCCAGCGCACCGTCGATCGCCCGCGCGGCCGCCGTGACAGCCTCACCCCGCCCGACGAGGCCGGCAAACGCCGCCAGTATCGTGACCGCGAGAAGACAGGCCGACTCGGAGACGAACGCCCGGAGTGTGCGCGGGGCCGACAAACTGAACACCCGGTAACTGAACGCGACCGTCCTGACGAGCACGAACAGGCCGGCAGCCACGAGCGCCCCGATCAGTGGTGCCGGGAAATCTCCGAGTGTGACGCCGGCAAAGAACAGGACGCCGAACAACACGAGTGGGGGGACCACCAGCATTGCCGGGAACTCGACGCGGTAGTGGGACCGGAGATTCCCCCCGTCGTTGGTCAGTTCCCCGACGAGCAGGCGTGTCCCCACCCACGCCGGCCCGAGCACCCACAACACCAGGACGACGAGCGCGAGACCCGTCTCGCCCGCCGCCCAGGGCCCTCCCAGCGAGTACCCCGCGGAGGCAGCGACGGCGAAGACGACCAGTGCCGAGAGGACGAGCCAGACCAGGTAGACACCGACAGCCAGCAGGCCCCCGGCGAGGAGTCGGGCCTCCGGACCGACCGGGAGGACCACCGAGGTCCGGAGATCACGGAGGAGGCGGTCGACGTCCATCGGCGATCAGGTCAGTGTTCCCGGACCACGAGCCCGATCACCCCGGAGAGTTCGATTTCGTCCCCGGCGGAGATCGGTTCGCGGTCCCCCTTCTGGAGGGGGCGGCCGTTCAGCCGTGTCGGGTTCGTCCCGAGGTCGACCATGTAGAACTGGCCGTCCTCGCGGAAGAAGCGGACGTGTTCGCGGTGGATGCGGACTGCCTGGTTCTCGTCGCCGCCCGTCTCGATGATGATGCGCCGGAGCCCCCGTCCGATGGTGTCTCCGTCCGCCACCTCGACCTCCTCGCCGCGCGTCGCGAGCACCAGCGTCCCGCCCGAGGGTCCCACACGGGTCTCCTCGGCGGCCACGGTCCCGGACCGGCCGCGGTGCCCCGCGATGTCGGCCCCACAACTGGCACAGAAGTTGTCGCCCGCGTCGACGGATGTCCCACACGTCGGACACGCCGTCAGCTTCCCGTCGCCGTCCGACCCCGAGAGGTCGCCGCCGCACGAGGGGCAGAAGTTGGCCTCCGACCCGACTGACGTACCACATCTCCCACACGTCTGCGCCGGTTCCTCCTCGTCGACCGCCGTGGGTTCCTCCTCGATGTCGTCTCCGCCGTCGCCCGCGGCCGCCTCGCCGGTGACTGTCCCGGCGGCGTCCGCGTCGCTGTCCGGACTCCCCGAATCGATCGGCGCGAGGCCGTACTCGTCCTCTCTGTCCGTCCCCTCCCCCGGGTCGATCTCCCCGGGTCCGCCTTCCGAACCGGTCCACTGTTCGTTGAACGAGGACTCCTCGTACTGCCACTCCCCGCAATCGGGATTTGTACACCACCCGCCGGCCGCTGTCGCGTCGAACGTTGCCCCACAGATCGGACACTCGACCGACACGGCGGACTGCTCTGCCATGGTTACCGCATGGGTGATTATGTGTAAAAAAGGTGTTGGTTAAAACTGTCTGTCATTCTCTTGCGACGAGTCTCGTCTTCCGGTCCTCGACCGGCGTCCGGTCCGAGATGTCGCGGGCTGCGGGCCGGACGTCTTCGGGGGTCGCTGCCAGACTCCCGTCCCGAAACAGGAGCGTCGAGACGTTGTCACTGCCACCGCGTTCGTTCGCCAGGTCGACGAGGCCGCCTGCCGCTGCGTCGAGCGAGTCCGAGGAGAGAACCGTCTCACGCAGTTCGTCGTCGGTGACGACCCGTTCGAGGACGTGGTTCCCGACGCCGTCGTCGCGGTCGCTGTCGAGGTACTCCTCGTAGAGAGCGGGGCTGTCGGTCTGTGCGTCGAGCAACCCGTCGCTCGTCACGAGGACGGTATCCTCGGCGTACAGTGGAACCGACCGCGTGGCCACGTCGACGGCGACCCCGGTCTCCTCCCCGGTGCCGCCAAGTGCCCGTGTGATCTCGTTTCCTCGCGGGTGGACCCGCGCCTCCACGTCGTCGACGTCGCCCAGTTCGCGCAGTCGCTCGACGACCGTGTGGTCTCGCGTGAGCTGGGCGATGTCGCCACGCGCCCCGTTGACCACGTATGCACGGCTGTCACCGACCCAGCCCAGGTGGACCTGCCCGCCGGCTGCGATCCCTGCGACGATGGTCGTGTATCCCGCGGCGTCCGCGACGACCCTGTCGTGGGCACGCTCGATTGCCTCCGCTACCTCGTCTCGCAGTTCGACCGCCGAGGGCGTCTCCGGGACGTCGACGTCCGAGACGCCGAACGCGTCCGGTCGGCACCTCGCGAGGCGTGCCGCCGTTCCGGCGAGTTCCTCGCAGACGGCGGTCGAGGCCACGTAGGACGCGACGTCGCCGACCGCCTCGCCGCCGGCACCGTCCGCGAGTGCGAAGGCCGCGACACCCCCCGTCGCCGGGACCGACGACCCGCTCCCGTCCGGTCCCGTCTCGCGTGTCCGCTCCCGGTAGCCGTCCCTGTGGCACTGTTCGAAGACAGCCACGACGACACTGTCCTCGTTGACACCGCCGGGTCGCTTGCTCTCGCCCACGTCGACGGACGTCGCGTAGCGCATGGTCATGTCTGGAACTGGAAGCTGAGGCCGTAGCTCGGGTGAACCAGTGCGACGATATCGCCCGCCGAGAGGGACCGCTCGGTGGGTGGCAACTCCCCGTCGGGGCCCGTGGGATCCACACCGAGTTCCCGCAGTCGGTCGCGCCCGGACTCGCTGAGGATCCGGTGCCAGGTCCCACCGGAGCGCACGTAGGTGCCGTTCAGACTGTGGTCCCGGAGCACCCAGTCGGGCTGTCCCGTCGAGTGGCGGGTGGCGTCGTCGACGTCGAACTCTATCTGGACGGCCGAGACGTGTCCCCCATCGTCGTCCACGGTGACCGAGGGCGTCGGGCCGTCGGCGTCGGTGCGACCGACGGTGTCGCCGGGTTCGACTGTGTACGCCTCGCCCGTCTGGAGCGACTTGACCGTGGCTCGTGGCGGGGGACTGGCGTCTTTCGCCGCCAGGACCCGCTTCATCGAAGTCGCGTTGCGGAACCGCCGCTCGTAGTCGGTTCGGGTGGCTTTCCGCACGATGGCCGCGAGGTAGGGATCACAGTCCACACCCAGTTGCCGCGGATTGACGCCGTCCTTGCGCGGGACTGTCCCCTTCAGCAAAAACAGCAGTATCTTGCCGACCGAGTAGACGTCCGACCACGGCCCCTGACGGGCGGGAGAGCCCTCGGGGTCGACGATCTCGGGCGCCTTGTAGGGGCCCAGGATGGTCGTCCGGGATGCCTCCCCGTGGGCGGCGGTCTCGAACCCGGTCGCCGTGTTGAAGTCGATGAGGACCGGTTTCGGGTGGCCGTCCTCCTCGGTCAGCATGACGTTGTCGGGCTTCAAGTCGCGGTAGACGATCTCGCTCTCGTGGAGGAAACTCATCGCGTCACAGAGGGCGACCCCGACCTGCCGGACCTGTTCGGCGAGGTCCTCCCCGAGCGGTCCGGTCTGTTCGATCGCCTCGTCCAGGTCGTAGCCGTCGATGAACCCGACGACGATGTAGGCCGTCCCGTTCTCTGTGCCGCGGGCGTGGAGGGACATCACGTTCTGGTGCCCGCCCGCCGCCCGGATCCGTTCGAGCGTCTCCGCCTCCCGCTCGAAGTACTTGTCGATGACCTCCCTGTCGTTGTTCGAATCCTCGTAGTTGGGGACCTTCACCGCCACCTCCCGGTCCGTCTCTGTGTCGATCGCCCTGTACACCGTGGCGAATCCGCCCTGGCCGATGCGCTCCTGAATGCGGTAGCGACCCGCGAGCACGAAGCGTCGTCCCGGTGTCGGTGTCATCGTATCTCTCTCCTTCTCACCCGCACGTCCGGTGCCCCGCCTCGAGCCTCGTCGCACGGTTTCGCGCCGCGCGACCCCCGTCTCTCACGCGTTCCATCCTGCGCTTTGCAGCCCTGACCTCGTCGGCGTCCTCGTGGGCGATGGTCGTCATGCGTTCGACCCGCCTCGCAGCCGCCGCGAGGTCGCCGCGACCGAGTTTCGACCGGTGGACGGCCTCCTCGTGGGCCAACTGGACCGCCGTCTCGCTGGTGGCGAGTTTCGAACGCTCCCCGGTGTACGTCACCGTTATCGAGTCGCTCGCACGGGCCCCCTCGGCTGCGAGCGTCACGTCCGCGAGCGCGACCGGTTCCTCGTCGGCCTCCCCGGGTGGCACGCCGAGTTTTGCGACCACGCGCTGGCGTTGCCCCGCAACGAGGTCTGGGAGTCCGACCGTGACCGTCCCGTTCTCCCGGTCGGGGTCTGCCTGCTGGGCCTGGGGCACGGCACGGTACACGTCGTCGAGTTCGACGCCCGGTGCGAGGTCGAAGGTCAGCCTGGCCTCGGGCGCGACGACCGACCCCGCCCGTTCGACGGCCTCGCCGACGAAGGCCTCGATGTCGCCGGGGTCCTCGAGGTGTGCCCATTCGCCGCGGGCACCCCGGCCGAGGGCCCTGATGGTGTCCTCGTCGTAGCTGTCGCCGATCCCGCCCGCGTGGATCCGGATCCCTGCGTCGTCGACCCCGGCAGCCAGGTCCTCGAAGGCCGGACGGTCGTGCTGGCGGTCTTTCCCGTCCGAGACGAGGAGGATCTGCCTGACTGGCGTTCGCCCGTCGCTGTCGGCGTCCCGGTCGATTGCCTCCAGGGCTTCGCGTGCGCGTCGGATGCCTTCGAAGCTGTTCGTCCCGCCGCCCGGCGTGATCGATGTCACACACTCCCGGGCGGTCTCGGCATCGACGTCCCCCCAACGGGCCGGTTCCAAGACGACCTCCGCCTCGGAATCGTACCCGACGACTGCCACCCGGTCCGCCGGTTCGAGCAGGCCGAAGACCCACTCCAGGCCGTCACGGGCACGTGCCATCTTCTCGCCGGTCATCGAGCCGCTCGTGTCGATACACAGAGCGACGTGACGTTCGACCGCCCCCGTCTCGTCCCCCGGTTCGACGTCGACCCTGGCCGTGACCGTCGTGTCCGCCAGGGGCACGTACGGCCTGTTCACGGCCGTCTCTACCCGCGTCACACTTCCTTCGTGTCGCTCCACCATCAAGAATGTTTCCACCGTCCCGACCATCTTGGTGGAATGGTCGCCCTACATGTAGCCGAGGTCGCGCAGGCGCTCCATCAGGTCCTCCTTGTCCTGGGCGCGGCCGGCGCGCTCGGTCGTGTTCGCCATGTCCTGGAGCCAGGCGGGCTCGTCGGCGGACTTGTCGGTACTGACCTCGCTGCCCAGCGACCGGAAGCCCGCGAAGTACTTCGGCGAGACCGGAACGTCCTCGGCAGTCACGCCCTCGGGCAGGTCCTCGATGCTCCCGGGCACGTACCCCTCCTCGGGGTAGCCCTCGACGGTGTCGGGCACCACGTAGTTCCAGAAGGCCTCCCAGACGTCCCGCTCGGCGAACTGGAGAATCGGCTGGATCCGGTCGTGGGGCGGGTACGTGTCGGGGTCGTGGCGCGGCGAGAAGAACGTCTCGTCGGCCCGTGCCTCCTGTTCGTCCCACCGCACGCCCGAGATAACGCCGTCGACGTCGTACTCTTCGAGGCCGGCGTTCAGCGCGACCGTCTTCAGGAGGTGGTTGCCCACGTATGTGTCCAGCAGGAACGGGAAGGTGTCCTCCTCGTACTCGAGGATGTTCCGGACGTGGTGCTGGTTGTGCTCGGAGAGGTCATCGACGGGAATCTCGTCGCCGGGTTCGAGGTCGTTCTCCTCGACGTACTCGCCGACGTCCTCGTTGCGTGCGTAGATGACCTCCAGGTCCCACTGCTGGGCCCAGTGGTCGACGAAGCCGTGGATCTCCTCGAAGTGCTGGAAGTGGTCGATGAACACCGTCGGCGGGACCTCCAGGCCGAACTGCTCGGCGACCTCCTTGATGAAGTACAGCGTCAGCGTCGAGTCCTTGCCGCCGGTCCACATCACGACCGGGTTCTCGTACTGTTCGAGGCCCTCGCGGGTGACCTCGATTGCCTTCTCGATTTTGTCCTCGATGGTCGGGTAGTCTGCGGGGTCTTCGCCCTCGCCCGCCGTGTAGTCGACCTCGAGGTACTCCGGGAAGGATTCTGTGCTTGCCATAATGAGATGTAATTAGAGAGGTGGGTAAGTGCCTTTCGGAACGGCCATAGGGCCGGCGGATCGTCGCCACCGGATTCAACTGGCGTCGGCGCGAACGACGGCTATGCCGTACACGGAGGCCGAGCGGGCGTACGTGGAGGGCGCGCGTGTCGGCCGGCTGGCGACAGCCGACCATCGCGGGCGGCCGAACGTGGTCCCGCTCTGTTACGCGATGGTGGGGGACGCGCTGGTCTCCCCGCTCGACGAGAAACCGAAAGCGGGCGACGTCCGGGACCTCAGGCGGGTGCGCGACATCGAAGCGAACCCCCACGTGGCCGTCGTGGTCGACGAGTACTCCGAGACGTGGGCCGACCTCGCGTGGGTGCAGGTCCGGGGCCGGGCACGGCTGGTTGAACCGGCCGACGAGAAACACGCGCGGGGCGTGGCGGCCCTCAGGGAAAAGTACCCCCAGTACGCCGACCACGCACTCGAGGAGCGCCCGCTCGTCCGGATCAGCCCGGGACACGTCCGCTCGTGGGGACTCGAGTGATCGGGGACGGAACGGCGGAAACCGCGGGCTACTTTGTGAACGGGCCGCCTACACCGTGACGGAGACATGCCCCGGGAACTCGACGCGGAGACGCGCGCGGAGGCGGTCGTCGACGCGCTCGGTCTCCTGTATCACGAGGACCTCGACCCCGACGAGTTCATGCTCTTTCCCGAGGACGACGGCGCGACAATCGAGGCCGACGACGACGTCGCCTACTGGGAGACCGACTACGGCTCCCGGGAGGGGTTCGAGTGTCTCGTCCGGACCATCCTGAGCCAGAACACCTCGGACGCCGCGAGCCAGCCCGCACACGAGGCGCTGGTCGAGCGGTACGGTCCGGACCTCGTCGAGTCGCTGGCCGACGCCGACCACGCCCAACTCGCCGAGACCATCCGCTCGGCGGGGCTGTACAACCAGAATGCCACTAAATAATCAATAAGATTTATACACACTCTGTCCCATCAAGTGACAGGATGCCAGAGACCACACAGGTCAATCTGAAACTCCCGATCTCGCAAAAACGAGATTGGGAGCAATACGTCGATGAGACCGAGGAAGCGACAAGTCTGTCGCATCTCATCCGGTTGTCAGTCGAGAGAGAAATCAGCGACGAGCACCAGTCCACATTTGAGGCAGACACGTCAGATCTGGACGTTCAGATCGAGACTGAGACCATCGAGCGACGATTGGACTCGCTCGAAAACATCGTCAGAGAGATTTCGGGGAAGATTGACGCACTCGAAACGTCGCAATTGGCGGATACAGACGAAGTTCAGGAGATCGCTGACTTCATCTACGACACGATTCCGCGCCGATCGGCAGAGGTGGAACATAGAGACGGAGAGATGACCCCGGAGGAGATCGCGCAAACGAGGATACTCGAAGACGTGAAAATGCGTCTCAAAAAGGGCGTGACGATCAAGGATTTGGCGGAGGATGAGACATTTTTCGGACTGGTCAAGGCCTACAAGATTCACTTCGACGCCGACGACTACACGATGCAACGTGCCCTAGAGCGAGTGCAAGAGTACAGCAGTCGGGTTCACGTCATCGACGATCTCGAACACTCCATCGTCTTCGAAATCGAGTGATCAAATATGAAGGAGGTCACACGCGACAAGTTCGAGTACGAGATCAACTATGAGTTCTGCGTCGCACACCGGAACAAGGTCTCTGAGGGGACGCTGACCGGATACAGGTGGACTGTGAAGAGCTTTCTCGATCATCTGGACGACCGCAGGAACGTCGAACTCGAGGACATCGACTGGACGGACATCGACTCGTGGATCGACTGGATGAGGGACAGCTATCCTCAGAGTACCACGAAGACGCGATACAACCATTTGCGGTCGTTCGTGAAGTGGCTCAGAGCCCGACAGGGGTACTTCGCTGACAGGGAGACGCTGCCCATCGACTCGCGCCATCTCGAAATCACGGACTACATCGAAAGAGGACGGACGAAGAAGGGGAAGGAGTCAGCGGCGAGGGGAGGCATCGTCTACATCGAGCCGAGCGAGTACGAGATTCTGAAGGAACACGTGCCGACACCGAAATTTCGGAACGAGCTGATACTGAAGATGATCTGGCATCTGGGATTGAGAAGGATGGAAGTGAGTGAGTTGAAGATCGCGCCGAAGATGCCGCACAAGAACGAATACGGCCACATCGATCTCGAAAACAACGAGATCAAGATTCCGGCCGTCAAGAGCGGGGAACGAACCCTGTACTTCCGCTCAAGCCTTGCGGCTCCGCTCAGAAGGTGGATCGAGACCGAGAGAAAGGCCGTCTACCACGCCAGCGAGTCGAACTATTTGTTCCCCACTAGGGGGAGCGAGCAAATCTCTCCGAAGCGAATCACGTCGATGGTTGCAACTGCTGCCGAGAACGCCGGCATCCAGTCAACAATATACACGGACGCGAATGGAAACGAGCGTCGCAGGATAACTCCCCACGCAGCCAGGCACGGATTCGGAGTGGCCCACGTACGCAGCGGGACAGATGTGCGCACTTTGCAACGGCTCATGGGGCATCACGATATAAGCGTAACCCAATTCTACCTGCAATTCAAGGACGAGCAGAAGAAGCGTGCCCAGCACAGGAACGCCCCAGAAGTCTGAAGACAATATCCATCGACTCGATGTCATCAACCTTCAGATCATCGTGGCTTCAAATGGTTGGGATTATGATATAAAATTGATCGAATGCGAGGTTACTCAACCAACTCCCATATCGGTTCGCTCGCCTGCGGTTCGTCGTATCTCTTGACGACAC
>CAZUWC010000024.1:0-11917 GCA_964623935.1 uncultured Halobacteriales archaeon | reverse complement strand
CGAGTGAATCACTCCGCGATCTCGACGGTCGTGCCCTCGGCCCGACAGGTCTCGAGGGCGTGTTTGGCCGCCATCCCGGCGGCGGCGGCAGAGACACCACGCCCGACGCCCACCTTGAGGTCGACGTCCGTGGCGTCGCGGACGTGTTCGACGGCCTCCCGGTAGGCCGCGGCGTCGAGGTCCGGACAGACGGCGATGACGTTGTCGCCGCCGACGAAGAACGAGAGCGAGTCGTGGGCCTGCCGCATGTGGCGCATCAGCGCGGCGTAGCCCTGTTCGATGTGAATGAACGTATCGAACTCGTTGAGCTGGTCGGTGTAACGTTCGGTAGCAGCGTTGACGTCGAAGTGTGCGAGCTGGACGTCCTCGTCCGTCCGGTACTCCTCGGCGATGGTGCGCCCGCGGAGGATTTCGCGCCGGTGGCTGTCCTGGGCGCTGCCCGCGTCCTGGAGTTGCTGGGTCGCGGTGCCCAGTCCCGCGACGGGCGAGCGCCCCGTCGCGACGCTGAGGCTCATCGTGACCGGGTAGCGGTTCCCGACGGACTCCTGGATGAGTTCGTGATCGGCCACGTCGAGGCCATTCGAGACGGCGACCATGTTATCGAAGCGGGCGAAGAAGACGTAGCCGTCGCGGTTGCCGAACAGTTGACAGAGATCCGCGTACAGCCGCGATTGCAGCGTCTGGAGGTCGACCTCGCGGCGCGGTTCGGGGGTGACCGTCCACGGGCCGTAGTTGTCGATCTGGATGTGCGTCAACTGCGTGTTCGTCACGCGTTCCCGTTAGCAGTCGACGCGTTTCTTTCTTTGCTTCCCGGGTATCGGTCGACAGTTCCGTCGTCTGGTCGGGGTGGAGTGGCTACAGCCGGTCGACCAGCCCGTCGTCGAGGAGTTCGACCGCCCCGAGCATCGAGTCGTACTCGACGACGCCCGTGGCGGTCAGTTTCGGCAGGTGTCGCTCGTAGATGTCCCGTTCGACTGCCTCCTGCATCTCGTGGTCGGTCGAGTCGACACCCTCCCTCGCACACACGGCGGCGGCGATGTCGTCGACGACCATCGCGCCATCGGCGTCGGCCAGACAGGCGAGCATCAGCCGTCGCCGCTTCGAGTCGAGGATGTCCTCGACGACGCTCCCCGGCAAGTCGGTCTGCCACGTCTCCCCGTTCTGTGAGTCTGCAGCCATACGAGCCGATTCGTCGGCCCCACTCAAGTATGTTCCGTGGTCACACACCCCAGAACCGGTCTATGCGTGTTCGAGGCGGTAGGGCCAGTAGCCGTCGGCGCGCATCCGGTCGGCGACCACGCGGTGAAAGTCGGGGAAGTCCTCGAACTCGCGGTCGTCGTCGATGTCCTCGAAGATGTCTGCGACGCTGACGACGCGCTCGTAGTCGATGCGGACGGGGTGGTCGCCGTACTGGTCGACGTACTCCCCGGCAGTGAAGGGAAAGTCCTCCGCTTCGTCGACTTTCTTCGCGAGGATGGCGTGGCCGTACTTGCGTCGCCCCTCGCTGCCTTTCTCGCCGTCGGGGTCGTGTGGCCAGTCCATACACGGACGTTCGCCGACCGCCGCAAAAGGATTACGACAGCCATTTTAGCCGGCAGTATTACCTGTGGCCACACTCTGGACACAGAGAAGGACCGGACCGATGTCGCTGGCCTCGCTGCTCAGAAAGGAGTTCCACTGGAGCAAGCACAATCTGCTCGCCCTCGGGTTCGTGTTGCTCGTGCTCCCGGCGGTGTTCGTCGGTGCGAGCACTGCCTTCCAGACGGTCATACCCCGCGATACGCCCATCGCTGTCGTCCCGCAGGACGACTCCGTCTCCGCGGCCGACATGGCGATGGTGGGGGCCGGGATGAGTGCCGTCTCGGACCCGGTCTCGGCGGAGAACCTCGAAGACGCCGAACGGATGCTCCGTCGCGAGGCGGTCTACGCCATCGTCCAGGTCCCCCCAGACATCGACGACCCGGACAACGACGACGCGACGTTCGTGCTCACCGTCGACGGAAGCGTCGTGCCCTTCACCGAACCCTCGAAGGCCATCCGGACGATCATGGAGTTCCGCCTCGACCGCGCGCTCGCGTCCGACGTCACCGTCGAGCGCCGCGTCCTCGAACCCGAGAACTCCCTGCCGGAGTACCTCGTCCCCATCTTCCTGATGGCCGTCGTGATGCTCGTGGCGTTCACGTACGTCCCGTACAACCTCGCCCGCGAGGCGGCCGTCCTGGACAGACTGCGAGCCGAGGCCTCGCTGGAGGCAGTCGTCGCAGCCAAACTCGTCTACTTCACGCTCCTGATGCTCGTCCCGCTGGTGGTCTTCCAGGCTGCAGCAGCCTTCCTCGGGTACGCGGTGAACTCCCTCGCGTTCGGCGCCGTGCTCGCGCTCGGCCTGACCTTCGTCGCGCTCGCTTCCTTCAGCATGACGGTGATGGTCCTGTTGCGGTTCGGGACACTCGGCCGGTTCGTCAACGTCGTCTTCCTCATCGGACTGCTCGGCTTCTCCGGCCTCGCCTACCCGGTGGGCTACTTCTCGCCGCTGCGCAAGGAACTGGTCCGCATGGCTCCGACCCACTACGCCATGATCGTCACCCGCAGTTCGATGCAGAAGGGGCTCGGGCCGGGGCTGTACACCGACTGGCTGGCCGGGCTGGCCGGGTTGGCGCTACTCGCCCTGCTCGCGCTGAAACTCGCCGCCGTCCACTACAGGAGGAGTGCCTGATGCTGGCCGTCGACGAGGTCCGCAAGACCTACCGCGACGTCGTGGCCCTCGACGGCGTCTCGTTGCGCCTCGGCGGCGGGCAGTTCCACTGTCTCATCGGCCCCAACGGCTCCGGGAAGACCACGCTCTTGCGCCTCCTGTTGGGCCTCGCGAACCCCACCGCGGGGTCGATCTCGGTGCCGGAGGGTACGGTCGGCTGTGGGTTCCAGCAGCCGAACTTCTATCCCGGTCTCACCGTCCGGGAGAACATCGAGGTGTTCGCGAGTCTCGTCGACGCGCCGGACGGCGAGTGGCGCCGGCGCCTGGTCTCGGAACTGCGCCTCGGGCGGGCGCTCGACCGGCCGGCCGCCGACCTCTCGGGGGGGTTCGCGCGCAAGCTCGACCTCGCGCTCGCCGTGCTGAAACGGCCCGAGTACCTCCTGCTCGACGAACCGCTCGGCGCGCTCGACGACGTCTCCACCGACCGTCTGCTGGCGTTTCTCGACGAGTACGCCGGCGAACATACTGTCGTGGTCTCGACCCACCACGTCACCGACTTCGAACCGTTCCTCGACCGCGTGACCGTCATGCACGAGGGGCGGGTGCTCCTCGACCGCGATATCGGAGAGCTCGACCCCGGCGGTGCCGACTCGCTGCAGGAGTTCTACGTCGAATTGGTGACGAACGCGACTGACGACTGATACTGCCGGCTATAACTACGTGAAGATATTCGACCCACGGGGGGTCGAAATTGCTCACGGGCTTATAGCCGGCAGTATGAGAAGAGCGAGCCGCAGTCTCGAACTGCTTGCCCCTTCCGCTGGCTGTCTGTGTTGTCTTTCATAGCAACTCGCGTTGTTAGAATCAAATACTCGATGCAGTACGGTACTGCCGACGGCGAGACGAGACTCAGATACGACAACTTTCAGGATCACCCCGACGCGACAGCCCATCACAAGCACACCCGCGACGGATCGGTCGATGATGTGGACTTCGAGGGTCTGGAGGCACTCTACGAGCAGTTCAGACAAGAGGTAAACGAGCATGGCGACACCTGGTGACACCACGGCGATGGAGGACCGGACGCTTCACGTGCGGTACAGGGAGCGTTCCGAGACCGATCTCGGGGACCGATTCGCTGCGATAGATCGTGGCGAGGATGTCGAACCCCACTTCGAGGTCGTGTATCACGACCCCGACGACGTCCACCGCGTGACCAGACCGAAGAACCTGGAGCTACTGCGGGCAATCGTGCAGCACGAACCGACGAGCATCCGGGAGACCGCTCGTATCGTCGACCGCGACGTGCGGCAGGTCCACCGGAACCTGACCGAACTGGCGGAGCTGCACCTCATCGAGCTGGTCGAGGAGGGGCAGTCCAAGCGCCCGCGCGTCTGGTACGACGCCATCGACATCGACCTCCCGCTCGTCTCGCCCGCGATAGAGCGCGAGGGACAGGCCGACGCATAGCGACGCGACGTCGTAGAATGCCACGCACGGTGGGGCTGGGATTTGAACTCGCCGAGACGGTCCGGGCGTGTGGCTCGCTTCGCTCGCCAGTCCGGGCTGTCTCGTCTGCTCAAATCCCAGGTGGCGTTCGGCGCGGCGCGTTCGTGGGCCGCGCACTCACGGTGGGGCTGGGATTTGAACCCAGGAGTCCTCTCGGACACCTGCTCTCAAGGCAGGCGCAATAGGCCGCTCTGCCACCCCACCGCACCCTCCCCTACCGCGGCGCCGGCCTAAGAACTGTCGGAAGCCCGCGCGACGGTCAGCCCGCCGTCCGCGGCCTCGACATCCAGTCCCAGTTCCGCGACCGTCTCGGCAGTCCGGTCGGGGACGCTCCTGCCGGCACGCTGGCGCGCCTGCAGCGTCGCGAGCGCGTCCGCGAGGTCCGGGCCCGTCTCCACGGCGGGCATCCGCGGGAGGAAATCGACCGCCAGGTCCGCCTCACGGGCGCGCTCGGCGAGCGTCACGAGTGCCGGCGGGGTGTACGCGCCGGCGAAGTCGACCGGTTCGGCGAACCCGGCGTAGTAGACGCGGCCGCCGGCCGCCGGCCCGAGGACGACTTCGCTGGACCGGAGTTTCATCGCCGCCGTCCCGATCTGTTCGCGCCCGAGGAACGCGGCGGTCGGTTCCACCACCGCCACGGTGTCCTCGTCCTCCCGGTCCAGCAGGTGCGTGACGGTGTTGCCCGCGCGGCCGGCGAAGGTCTCCCCCACCTGCACCTCGTAGCGCGCCTCGCCGGGCGCGTCGAGTTCGTCCGCGAGGAGGTCCCGGAGTCGCCCCTCGGCGTCGACGTCACCGGGCACCTGGTCGGGGTCGCGGTAGTTCACCAGCAGGTCGGCGGCGCCGTGCTGGACCGCCCGGCAGGCGTCGACGAGCATCGCGCCGTACAGTCGTGACGCCTCGGCGGCCGCGAGGGGCGTCTCCGAGACGAGTTCGGGGAGGACGAACCCCTCGACGGGTGGGTCCGCCAGCACAGCGACCGTTGCCATACCGCGTCCTCGGCCCGGCGAACCCTTGGCCCTTTTTATTCCTGGCCCACGCAGGACCGATATGGCATCCGAACACGCCGCGGGTCGTTCGGGACTTGTGCTTGGCACCCTCGCCGGGGTCGTCGTCGTGGCCGCACTGCTCGGCGTCCTCGTCAGCCTGGTCACGGTAAACGGGCTGTTCCTGGGGTCGGCCTGGGCCGTTCCGGCACTGCTCACGACAGCCGTCACGGCCGTCACGCTCGTGGTCGTCGCGCTCACCGGCGGGCCCACCGACCGGTGGAAACGGACCCCCTACTGGTGAAAGAGGGGTCCGGCAGGTCCGGGACACCCCTTTTATATGTCGAGCGATAAGTTCGAAGAATGCTCGTCGAGGACCTCATGACCGAGTCGGTCGTCACGGTCCCCGCAGACGCCACGCTCCGGGAGGCAATCGGGAGACTGCTCGCTGAGGACGTGGGGTCGGTCATCGTCGTGGACGGGGACGGCAACCCCGGCGGCATCGTCACCGAGACGGACACACTCGAAGCGGTCCACGGGAGCGACGCCCCGCCCAGCGAGAGAGACATCCTCGACCTCACGCACGGCGCCGTCGTGACGACCACTCCCGACGCCACCGTCCAGGGCGTCGCACGGACGATGGCGAGAGAGAACGTCAAGAAGGTGCCCGTCCTCGACGACCTCGATTTGGTCGGGGTGATCACGCTGACCGACGTCGTCTGGCACCTCTCGGAGATTCGCCAGGAGGCACTCGACCTCGCCGCGGACCGCGCGGAGTGGGAGTCCGAGGAGTAGCCGTTACTCGTCGAGCGTCTCGGCGCGCGTGTCGGCGTCCTCGGGATCATCGACCGGACTGGCGGGGTGGTAGTCGGTGTCGTACTCGCCGGGCCGGTCGTCGAGTCGGTCGGGGTTGATGCGCCCCCCGAGCAGCATGAAATCTAACACTGTGCTGTAGAGAACGGCCTCGACGACGGGAACGGCACGCGGTGGCAGGGAGGGGTCGTGGCGGCCGACCACCTGGACCTCCTTGTGCTCGCCGGTCTCCCAGTCCACGGTCTCCTGGGGCTTCGGGATGGAGGTTGGCGCGTGCCAGGTCACCTCGCCGTAGATGGGTTCGCCGGTCGTGATGCCGCCCTGGAGGCCGCCGTGGTCGTTGCCCACGGGAACGGGATCGCCCGCCTCGCTCTCGACCGCGGGGTGGGACTCGCCGTCGTCGAACTCCCAGTTCTCGTTGCGGTCGATGCCCCGGACCTCGCGGGCGTCCCTGCCCAGGCCGAACTCGAAAGCCGTCGTCGCGGGGACTGCCATCATCAACCGCCCGAGGCGGGCGGGGAATCCGTCGAAGCGCGGCGCACCGAGCCCCCGCGGGACGCCCCGACACTCGAAGTAGACCGAACCGCCGATCGAGTCACCCTCTTTCTGGTACTGGTCGATTGCCTCGCGCATCCGTTCGGCAGTCCCGGGGTGGGCACACCGGACCTCGTTTTCTTCTGTGTGTTCGAGCATCTCCTCGAAGGTTACCTCGGGGGCCGCGATGTCGCCGATCTGGTTGACGTGGGCCTTGATCCGGACGTCGCAGGCGCTCTGGTCGAGTACCTGCTTGGCGATGGCACCTGCGGCGACCCAGTTGACCGTCTCCCGGGCCGAGGAGCGCCCGCCCCCGCCCCAGTTGCGGGTGCCGAACTTCGCGGAGTAGGTGTAGTCGCCGTGGGAGGGGCGGGGCGCGGTCACGAACGGTTCGTACTTGCCCGAGCGGGCGTCCTTGTTCGCGATGACCATCCCGATGGGAGTGCCCGTGGTGTAGCCGTCCTGCAGCCCCGATTTGATCGAGACGCGGTCGGGTTCGCCCCGGGAGGTGGTGATCATCGACTGGCCCGGTTTCCGGCGGTCGAGGTCGGCCTGAATGTCCGACTCGTCGAGTTCCACGCCCGCCGGACATCCCGAGACGGTACACCCCATCGCCTCGCCGTGTGACTCCCCGAAGGTCGTCACCTGGAAGAGCCGGCCGAAACTGTTGCCATTCATTGCCCGTGTCTGTGGGATGGGGCCATTTAGGTGTTGAGTATGGCCGGCGGCTCAGCTGTACACACCATCGAATTCCCGTTCGCGGCGCATGAGTTCCTCGACACCGTGATCGAGGATCGCGTCTCCCATGGCCGTCGGACGGTAGTAAGTGTAGAATCCCCGGTCATCGGGGGTCCGTCGCTGACGTTTGTCTACGAGTCCGACATCGACGAGTTCGTTCAGATGGTAGTGAAGATTGTGGGACTCGACGTCGACTGCGGTCCCGAGTTCGGTCGCACTCATCCGCTCGTTCGCGACGAGCGTCCGCAGGATGCGATACCGCGTCGAGTGCCCGATCGCCCGCTGCATCGCGAGATACTCCTCCAGTGTCAGGCCGCTCTCGTCCGGGAGTGGTGGCTCCGGCTGGCGAACGATGTCGGACGGCTGTTCGTCAGTCGCGTCTGCCATCATAGACTACTCGGATTCGAACGAACTTAGCTATTCTCCACTAGAGAAACGCTTAAATCACGTCTTTTTATATAGTACCGTCGAGAACCGACGATAGATGCGTCAGCGGATCATCGAGTCTCTTCCGCAGAGAGTTGGCAATTCCGGGGCTCTCCAACCGGTTCGACGGGAACGGTTCCTCGTGTATCTCATGGGCCCCTACCGGATGTTCGATGTCGAGGCGCTCCTGCCGGATGATCTCGACCGGGAGCACGCGGAAGTGCCCACGTTCGCGACCTGGGACGAATCGGCGGGTGACTACACCGAGAGCGAAGTGTTACGCCTCTTGCGGGAAACCCGCGACTGTCTCCGCGAACGTGGGTTCAATGCGTTCCTCGCCATCGACGTCGGTATCGACCTCGACGAGATGGACGCGGCCACACAGAGCATCGAGTTCGCGCGGGCGAGCAACGCCGTCATCTTCGTCGGTCCACAGGTCGGCGATAATCTCGGCGTCGGGGTCGAAATCGGAAGCGTCCTGGAAGACGTGGTGACGACGAGCGAGGTGGGGAGCGACACCGAGCAGACCCCATCGACGAGGGCCAGTCGGTTCATGGTAGCGACGGAACCGAGTGTTCGGAGTGCGATGCTGGAGTCTGTCCACAAGCGCTGGGACGCGAGCGTTCGGACGTTCACAGACGCGGACGACCTCTGTCGACTGTGTGCACAGTTTTGTACCCACATACAGAACGCGGAACTCTACGGGGAACTCGAACGCAAAGTATAGCTCAGGACCGGTCCAGGTCTGCCCCCAGACCCGAGAGCACCTCGAAAAACTCCGGGAAGGAGACGTCGACGTGGTCGGCACCCCTGATAGTCGTCGACCCGTCGGCGACGAGTCCGGCGACGGACAGCGCCATGATGATCCGGTGGTCGCGGCGGCCGTCGACGGTGGCACCCTCCAGTGCAGAGTCGCCGCCGTGGACCACCAGTTCGTCCTCCTGTTCCTCGACGCGTGCACCCATCTCTTCGAGTGCCTCGGCCATCGCACTCACGCGGTCGGTCTCCTTGTAGCGGACGTGCTCGGCGTCAGTAATGCGAGTGGTCCCGTCGGCGGCCGCGCCCAGGACGGCGATGGTCGGCAACAGATCCGGCGTGTCCGCGACGCTCACCTCGATACCGTCGAGCACGCTGCCGAAGACAGTGATTTCGCCCCCCTCGCGGTCCCACTCGATGTCGGCACCCATGTCGCCGAGCACGTCGACGATGACCTGGTCACCTTGTGCGCTGGGGCGGGCGCCCCCGACCGTCACGGCGTCGTCGCCGGCCAGCGCGCCCGCGGCCAGCAGGTACGACATCGAGGAGAAGTCGCCGGGGACGTGGTACTCGCCTCCGGGGGGGTCGTAGCGCTGGAATCCGCCGACGGAATACCCGCGTCCAGTCTTGCGCGCGGTGATACCGAAATCGTCCAGCACTTCGAGCGTGATGTCCACGTAGGGTGCCGACTTGAGTTCCGTCTGCAGGACGATGTCCACGCCGGCGTCGGTGTGGGGCCCGGCCATCAGCAGCGCCGTGACGAACTGCGAGGAGACGTCCCCCGGGATCGCGGCGGACCCCCCAGTCATCGGGCCGCCGACCACCAGGGGCGCCTGGCCGTCGTCGCGGGTGCTCTCGGCGCGCCCGCCGAGTTGTTCGACAGCCTGCAGGAGTGGCTTCTGTGGGCGCGAGCGCAACGACTCGTCGCCAGTCAGCACAGTCAGGCCCGGCGCGAGTGCCGCGGCCGCCGTCACGAGGCGCATCGTCGTCCCGCTGTTCGCACAGTCGATGACGTCCGCCGGCGTCTCTGGCGTGCCGCCGAACCCCTCAATGTCGAGGCGGCTGTCCTCTTCGCGGTACTTGACCTCTCCGCCGAACGCTTCGACGGCGCGCATCGTCGCCCGCGTGTCGGCGCTCACGAGCGGGTGCTGGACCACTGCATTCTCGGCGTATCCCGCCGCGAGGACCGCACGGTGCGTGTAGCTCTTCGACGGGGGCGCCTGCGTCCGTCCCGCCACTGTCGACCGCGAAACCGTCACGTCCATACCACCCCGATAGTCGGCCCATCCTTTCACAGTGTCGAACTGTCGCGTTTCTCCCCCGTTCCCGGGCCGGTATCCGCCCGCTGTCCCCGCCTGCACGCCGACAGACGCAGGCCAGAAGGGTTCGCATGGAATTGATTATAATGAATTATAATTTTCCGATTGATTAAGTTAAATTCGAAATTCTTAAAATAGTGTGGGGCATACGTTTACTTGTATGGCAGAGAACCAAGACGAGACGACGCAGATGAGCGAGTTCGACTACTACATTCCCGGAATGCCGTCCGTGTCAGCGGAACCCGGCCGCGTCGAGCAGTTCCTGTCCGGACTGTTCGCGCGCCACACGCCAATCTACGTTCGCGTCCGCCGGTAGACCGGCGTTCTGCGGTACTTTCGCGGTCGGAGACCGTTTTCGCGTTCGAGTGTCCGTGTTTTTGTAGCCGTGGCTCCGTACGGTGTCCATGGACCCGGACCTCTCCGCACTCGACGACCACCTCGACCAGCAGGGCGTCGACGGCTACCTGCTGCACAGCGACTCGGAGGACAGCGACCAGTACTTCCTCTCGGGGTTCGACGCGCCCGACCCGTTCGTGACGCTGTACGACGGCGCGGTGCGCTTGCTCTTTGCTCGCAGCCTCGAGTACGGCCGCGCCAGATCCGAGAGTCGGGCCGCATCCGTCGAGCGGTACGTCGACTTCGACCACGAGGAACTGATCGCGGAGTATGGCCGCCAAGAGGCGACCGACCGCGCGCTGGCACGTTTCCTTGACTCTCACGGCGTCGAGTCCGTCGCAGTGCCACCCCGGTTTCCGCTGCGAACGGCGGACGGCCTCCGCGAGCAGGGCGTCTCGGTGTCGGCCGACCGCGAGAGCGCGCTGACGGGCATCCGCGCGACCAAGACCGACGAGGAAATCGGCAACATCCGCGAGGCACAGCGGGCCAACGAGGCGGCGATGGAGTGTGCCGAGGAACTGATCGCCTCGGCCGACATCGACGACCAGGGGCGACTCCGCCACGACGGTGACGTGCTGACGAGCGAGCGCGTCACGGAGGAAATCGAGGTGGCGCTGCTCCGGCACGGCTGTGCGCTCGACGAGACCATCGTCGCCTGTGGACGCGACGCCGCGGACCCCCACGACCGGGGGAGCGGGCCCCTGCTGGCCGACGAACCAATCATCGTCGACATCTTCCCGCGCTCGAAAGCCACGAAGTACCACTCCGACATGACCCGCACCTTCGTCCGGGGCGAACCCGACGACACTCTGCGGGAGTGGTACGACCTGACCGCCGAGGCCAAGGCCGCGGCACTCGACGCGCTCGAACCCGGCACCACCGGCGAGGCTGTCCACGGCGCGGCCTGTGACGTCTACGAGGACGCCGGCCTGCCGACGCTGCGCAGCGACGAACGCACGGAGACGGGGTTCATCCACTCCACCGGCCACGGCGTGGGTCTGGACGTCCACGAACTCCCGCGTGTGTCTCCGGGCGGCGACGAACTCCGGCCGGGCCACGTCGTCACGGTCGAACCGGGACTGTACGACCCCGAAGTCGGCGGCGTCCGCATCGAGGACATCGTCGTCGTCACCGAGGAGGGCTACGAGAACCTCGTCGACTACCCCGAGCGCCTGGTCGTATGACCCGAACTGTCACGGTGTTGTGGCGGTTTCCATGGCTATAAATCATGAACTTTATTAGGAGGGGGCTCATTCGGGCTGGTACGATGGTCGCAGTACGCGCTGTACGCCCGCACTGATTCTCCGACAGCGCCGCCCACGAACCGCACGCGACCGACCGACGATCCACAGCACATGAGCACACGACCCCAGCCACGACCCGACACAGGACCGAGAGAGACCGACCCGACAGAGACAGCCCTGCCGTTCGCAGTGCGAAACGCCCCCTTCACCTTCTGCCCGCACAACACCGACCCCTGCCCGGAGATGTTCTCCGACAAGTGGACCGCGACGGAGTGACACAACGCCTTTGCCGACGCGTGGCTTCTGTCCGGGCATGACCGAGTACACCACGGTGTCGATCCCGAAGGACCTCGCCGACAGAGTCGAGGAGACCATCGAGGGCACCAGCTTCTCCAGCACGAGCGACCTCGTGCGGTTTCTCCTCCGGAGTATCGTCATCAAACACCAGCAGGAGGGGCAACTGACGGAGGCCGAGTTCTCCGAGATCGCCGACCAGTTGCGCGACCT
>CAZUWC010000023.1:0-12066 GCA_964623935.1 uncultured Halobacteriales archaeon | reverse complement strand
TCTCACCCTGCGCGCGGATGATGTCGGACTGCTTCTGTCCCTGTGCCTCCTCGATCGCACTGCGGCGTTCGCCCTGTGCTTCGAGAATCATCGCGCGCCGGCGCCGCTCCGCGGAGGTCTGTTGTTCCATGGCCTGCTGGACTTCCTTCGAGGGATTGACCTCCCGGACCTCGACGCTCTCGACGCGAATACCCCACTCGTCGGTGGGCTCGTCGAGTTCCGTCCGTATCTTCGAGTTGATCTGCTGGCGTTTGTTGAGCGTGTCGTCCAGTTCCATGTCGCCGAGAACGGCACGCAGCGTGGTCTGTGCGAGGTTCGAGACTGCGCGCTTGTAGTTGTCGACCTCGAGGAACGCCTTCTGTGCGTCCATCACCTTGATGTAGACGACGGCGTCGGCCGTCACGGGCGAGTTGTCCCGGGTGATGGCCTCCTGACGGGGCACGTCGAGCGTCTGGGTCCGCATGTCGAACCGGTAGACCTTCGTCACGAACGGCAGGACGATGCTCGGGCCGGGTTCGAGCAACCCCTGGTACTCGCCAAAGCGGGTGTATGCCGCCTTGTCGTAGGCCTCGACGATGACGATACTCTTGTAGGCCGTGACGATCGCAAAGATCAGGACGAGCGCCGCGACGAGTGGGAACGCCCCGGGCAACGCCTGTAACACCACTGCGGGGAGCATAACAACTACACTTGGTGTCGGATACTCAAAAGGGTTTGTTTGGAAAGGCGCTTTCCGGGGATTGTGGTGGCTGTGCCGGGGTCGATTTCATGCTGTCTCTGCTGGAGTCCGTGTCGGTTGGTGCCGCTCAGGGTGCAGCCTGTGGGCTGTCGTCCGGACCCGCGGCGAGCGGCGTCACGACGAGTATGTCAATCTCGTCTCATACTGTCGGCTATAACTTCGTGAGCGATTTCGCTCCCCGGGTGGGGCGAAACTGCTCACGGGCTTATAGCCGGCAGTATCAGAACCGTTCGTGCAGTTCCTCGATGCCCGGAAACTCGATGGTTTCGGGCTCCGGGTCGGGCGCAACGACGCACATACAGAGGTCGTCGGTCAATCGCTCGACTCGGGTTCAGCCTCGCGGTCGGCGCCGGTCTCTTCGGACCGCCCGGTCCCGGACTGACCGGTCCCCGCATCGGGTGTCGTGGTGCCCTCGCCCTCGCGGGCCTGTGCGAGCGCACGGTCGATGTCGTCCTGGGCGCTGTTGGCCGCATCCACCGTCAGGACGTTCCCCCCGCCGGGGTCGAGGACGATGATCTCCTCGCCCTCGGCGATCTCGCCGTCGACGCTGCGGGCCTTGTAGTAGGGGTTGAAGCCGCCATCGTCGAGTTTGACCTCGCCCGAGCGCGGGGTGACCCGTTCGGTGACGTGGCCGAGTTGCCCCCGGAGGGACTCGGAGTCGCTGGTCCGGTCCTTGCCGCCCCCGGTCATGAGGTCGAACTCCCAGTAGGCCCACAGCGTCCCGCCGGTCGCGAGCACGACGACGACGGCCATGATGAGCCAGGCCAGCGGGCCGAGGAAGGCAGGCAGGAGAAAGCCGACCAGTCCCGCCGCGAAGAGGCCGACCCCCACGGGGAAGAAGTTCGCGCCGGGTGCGAACGCCTCCGCGACGATGAGTCCGCCCCCCAACAGCGTCAGCACGAGCGGGAGGTTCGCAGCCACGAAATCGACCGTTGCCATGCGAAATTGTAGGGCTGCCACCCGGATAACGCTTCGGGACGGCCTACGCTCGCCGCTCGACGACGAACCGGGAAAAATCCCGGAGGTGCTGTTCGGGCTCCTGCTCGAGGGCGAGGCTATCGAGGTGGCTCCGGGCGTTGGCGGACAGTTCGCGGGCCCGCTCGCGAGCGTACTCGATGCTCCCGGCCTCCTGCATCATCTCGATGGCTTCGAGGATGTCGGCGTCGTCGTTGTCCGCTGCCCAGAGGATTTCCTCGAGGCGGGCGACGTCCTCGGGCGGGGCCGTCGCCGCAGTGTGGATGGTCATCAGCGTCTTCTTGCCCTCGCGGATGTCGTTGCCGAACTCCTTGCCGAACTCGCCGGCCTGGTCGAGCGTGTTCTCGACGTCGAGAATGTCGTCGCTGATCTGGAACGCGATGGCCATCTCCTCGGCGTAGCCCGCGAGTGCGTCCTCGACGGCAGGGGACTCGCCGGTGACGATGGCCGCCAGCCGGGCGACGATGCGGGTCAGACACCCCGTCTTGCAGGCACACATCTCGAGGTACTCCCCTTCGTCGACATCGATTTCCTTCTTGTTGTGCCAGCAGATATCCATGCCCTGCCCGAGGTGGGTCCGGTTGAGTTCGTCTGTGAGCATCTCGTAGGCTGCGAGTCGGCGCTCGGCGTCGAGGTCAGCGGGGTTGCGTTCGATGACCTTCAGCGGGATGAAGTACAAGGCGTTGCCCGCGTTCAGCGCGATGTCGACGCCGTACTGGTGGTGCAGCGCGGGTTCACCCCGGCGCTTCCGTGCCTCGTCCTCGACGTCGTCGACGATGATTGTCCCGTTGTGGAGAATCTCCGGGATGCAGGCGTAGCAAAGCAGGTCCTCGGGCTCGGCCCCGAGGGCGTCGACCATGATCAGAAAGAGGATGGCCCGCCAGCGTTTGCCGCCGCGGTCGAGCAGGTTCCAGATGGGTTCCGCGAGCGCGCGCTGGATGCCCGACGAGTGGTAGCGGTAGCTGGGATCGCCGAAAAAACCCGCGAGGTAGGCGTCGTCCAGGACCCGCGGGAGCAACTCCTCGATGGTCTCGTCGACGACCGGTCGCCACTCCGCGAGAACGTCCTGCATAGACGACTGCTCGACGTGCCCACTCAAAAAAGCATCTACTACCGCCCACCCGGAACGGTCTCCCAGGCCCGGCTATACCGGTGGGCGTAAGCAATGATACATTCAGCCCGGGATCAGGAAGGGCTGAGAAGGATCAAACGTTACGTCCACCGGTACAGTACGGCCAGTCGCCCGTGACTCTCATCCCCTCGGCAAGGTCCTCTTCGGCCAGCTGGGCGGCGATGTCCTCGGGCTCGCGATGATCGACGCTCACGTCCGCGCGGGCGAGGTGGACGACCAGTTCCGCGAGGAGAATCGCCTGCTCGCACAACGTGCGGGACTCGAGTTTGTCCAGCGTGTCCGCGCGGGTGTGCCCCCAGCCCCGCCCCTCCTCGCCGGTCTCGCTGGTGACGTGATAGCCGGGGACGCCCCGCTCGACGTAGGGCCAGTGGTCGCTGTGGGGCCCGAGTCGGGGCGTCGTCGCGATGGGGTGGTCGAACCGCTCTGTGACCGTCTCGATTGCCGATTCGAGACCGTCGAAGCCGTGCGTGTAGCACTTCAGCGTCCGCCCGCGGACGACGCCGTCGTTGTTGACGATGGCCTCGACTGTCTCTGGCTCGCGGTGCTCGCTGTCGTGCTCGGACCCACAGAGTCCCACCTCCTCGGCGCCGTAGGCGAGGAAGTGAACGCGGGTCTCCAGTTCGTCCTCGCGGGCCGCCAGCGCGGTGGCGAGTTCGACGACCATCGCCGTCCCCGCCCCGTTGTCGCCGGCACCCTCCGCGATGTCGTGGGCGTCGACGTGGCTGGTCACGAGTACCGCCTCGTCGGTGTCGGGTCCCAGGTCCGCGTGAACGTTCCCACTCGTCGCGTTGCCGGTCTCGGCCTCGACCGCGACGGTCACCTCCTCGCCCTCGTAGCGCCGGGCGAGACGGGTGCCGACCTCCTTGGAGACGCCCACCGCGGGGATATCTCCGATGGGCGAGTCGTCGGTGCCGACGCTGCCCGTGGGTGCCAGACAGCCCTCGACGTGGTTGCGGAAGACGAACGCCGCCGCGCCGGCCTCGACCGCGTAGGAGTACTTCTCCCGGCGGTGGAGAAAGCGGTCCTGCCAGTCGGGGACGTTGCTCGCCGCCATCACGACCCTGCCCGTCAGGTCCCGCTCGAAGTCCTCCGGGAGGCCGTAGCCGACGTCGACGAACTCGCCGGTCACCTGGCCGGCCGGACTCCGGGGCAGGGCGATACACTCCTGTGTCGTGTCGCCGGCACGGATGACCGAGGTACCCCGCGTCCAGCCCTGGATGTCGAACGCTTCGAGGTGGGCGTCGCGGGCGCCAGCCTCGTCGAGTGCGTCCCGCGTCGCCTCGGCGGCCCGGCGCTCGCCGTCGCTGCCCGCCATCCGGTTACCGATGTCGACGAGTCGTTCGAGGTGGGTCCAGCCGGCCTCGCTCGTGAACGTCTCGCCGATCCACTCTGTCATGCCACGAGTCCCGGAGGGAGGCGACAAAAGCCTGGCGCGGGTCGGTGACGGAGGCTTTTTGCACGCATGGCGACACCGTCGGATATGGACGAGGCGGGTGGCGACGTACACACGGCTGGCGTCGTGGTCGAGGGAGACGACGCCGACGGCCTGGCAGACGTACTCTCCGCGGCAGGCGTCCGACCGGTCGAGGGCGACGTCGAGTCGGTGCTCGCGGCCGACCCCGAGGTGGTGGTCGCCGTCGGCGAGGGGGCAGTGACCAGCCTCGCCCGCCGCTGCCCGTCGGCCCCGATACTCCCGGTCGAGGCCGGGGGTGGCGTCCGCTCGGTGCCGCGCGATGGATTGGCCGGGGCCGCCAGGCGACTGGCAGCGGGGGACTGGGGCGTCGAGGAGCACCCGCTGCTCGGGCTGGCCTGGGACGGTGAGGGGACCAGCGCCTTCTTCGACGCGATGCTCGTCACCGCCGGGCCGGCCGACATCTCGGAGTTCGCGGTGCAGGCGGGCGGAGAGCCGGTGGCCCGCTTCCGAGCCGACGGGGTGGCGGTGGCGACGCCCGCCGGTTCGCCGGGGTACAACAGGTCGGCCGGCGGGCCCGTCGTCACTCCGGGGCTGGGAGTGCTCGCCGTCGTTCCGGTCGCACCCTTCGCCACGTCGCTCGACCACTGGGTCGTTCCACTCGAAGCGGCCATCACGGTCGAACGCGACGAGGCGGCGGTGGAGGTGCTCGCGGACGACCGCTCGGTCGGCCAGGCACCGGTGGGCGACCCGCTTCGCCTGGAAACTGCCGGCCGGGTCGACCTCGTGCGGGTCCCCGAGGGGCGGTCGCCGTTCGGTCCCGGAGAGGGCGAATTGGAAAAACTCTAATGGGGCTGGGTCGGACAAGCGGGTATGGCAGACGCCAGCATCTTCGGGCCCGTCGACGGCGTCCTCGCGGCGGAACTCGGCGTCGCGGACGTCATCGTCATCGAGGCTATCATCCTGGTGCTCGTGGTGGCGAACCTCGCGACGCGAAAGGTCGCCAACGACCGCCACCGCCGGCAGGCCCAGCAGGGCCCCGAGTCCATCACCCGCTTTCTCCCCCACGAGGTCCTGAACGTCTCGGTCGTCCTCGCGTCCTTCTTCTACATGACCGTCGCCCACCACGCCGGCTTCGTGATGTCCGTACTCGCGCTCGGTGTCTTCCTCTCTGATTTCTTCGAGTTCGAGGCCCGGAAGGTCGAGGCGCGGCGGGACATCCCCATCGACCAGCCCAAGGGCGCAATCGTGGCCAGCATGCTCGCACTCGCCTACGCGGCCTTCCAGACGCTGTTCTTCATCATCGAGGGGCCGTTCAACGCCATCGTCTGATAATGATTGCTGTAGTTCGGTACCGGAGCGACCGAGAGACAACGTGCGGTCGACCTGGAAAATAGCTACAGCAATCATTATGATGGACGTCGACTGGAACCCGCCCGCCGGGTGGGAACGGGTCACGACGGTAGACGCCCACGCCGGCGGGGAACCGCTCCGTATCGTCACTGGTGGCCTGCCCGACATCGAGGGCGGGACCGTCCTCGAGAAACGCCGGTACGCGCGCGAGCACCTCGACGAGTACCGGACTGCGCTGATGTGGGAGCCCCGGGGCCACGCCGATATGTACGGCGCAGTGCTGACGGACCCGGACACCGCGGAGGCGGACTTCGGCGTCCTCTTCCTCCACAACGACGGCTACTCGACGATGTGTGGCCACGGCGTCGTCGCGCTCGGACGGGTCGCCGTCGAGACGGGGTTCGTCGAGCCCACACCCCCGGTTACCACCATCGGGATGGACACGCCCGCCGGCCTCGTCACCGCCGAGGTCGAGACCGACGCCGATGGCACCCCGGGAAAAGTCACCTTCGAGAACGTCGCCTCCTTCGTCGTCGAGACCGACTGCGTCGTCGACGTGCCCGGCCTCGGGGCGGTTCCCTACGACCTCGCCTTTGGCGGCGCCTTCTACGCCTACTGTGACGCCGACGACGTCGGGCTGGATCTCGGGACGGCCGAGGTGGAAGAGATCGTGTCGGTGGGTCGGGCAGTCAAGGAACGGGTCGCCGAGACCCGAGAGATTACCCACCCTACCGAACCGGACCTGGGATTCCTGTACGGGGCGATCATCTGCGGGGAATCCGGGGGCGAGGAGGCAGATTCGCGGAACGTCTGTGTCTTCGCGGACGGCGAGGTCGACCGCAGTCCCACGGGCACCGGCGTCTCGGGACGGGTCGCACTCCGTGCCGCCAGGGGCGACCTGGACCCGGGCGAGCCCTTCGTCGTCGAGAGTATCGTCGGGTCGACCTTTTCGGGCCGCTTCGAGGGGCGCACCACCGTCGGGGCCTACGACGCGGTCGTTCCGCGAGTGACCGGCGAGGCCCACATCGTCGGGCGCTCGGAGTTCGTCTTCGACCCGTCGGACCCGCTCCGGAACGGATTCCTGCTGCGGTAGCGCGGGAGACCAGTGGAAGTCCTCTGGGATGGTTGCCAGAGAGACAGAGAAGGGTGGAACGGCCTTACAGCGAGACCGAAGACTTCTGGAACAGGGAGTCGGGGACCGTAATCGCCACAGTCGTCTTGCCACCTGAGCGGGTGGTGATCGTGATGTCCGCGCTGTCGCCTTCATCCAGTTGTTCGCTGAAAGCACTTCCTTCCTGGTCAAGTTCCACGATTGCTCTGTCGTCCGGTTCGTTGAGTATCTTGCTTCCATTGATAGAACCGTCGGGGTCGGCGAGAGTGTACATACTGAAACTCCCGTCTGCTCCGGGACCCAGGTCCGTGTCTGGATGGGCGAGGGTGACGATCTGATCTTCGTCCACGTACTCGACAGTCATGTTCCCCAGCGCCACGTCTTCTGCACCGGGTGCCTTCTTGACCGTCATGTTGATTCGCGTGACTTCTTTGTTGCTGACGGACCCGACGGCGGTCACGACCTGTATGCGGTCGGCGGCCTGCGAGGTGGACTCTTGTCCGGTCTGTTCCGATTGCGATTGCAGGAAGCCGGTCGTGTTGATCAGGACGCCTGCCGCGATTGCCGCGACCAGCACCATCGAAATGAACACGATCAGCGTCCCGATTCCGACCTGACCCCTGTCTCGTCTGTGTGGTCTCTCTCTGTCCATGAGCGTCCCGTCCGGATGTCTACAGAATACTCGGCAGAGTACTTATTTGTCCGTCCCGAGTTATCACCTGTGAAAACATTCGAAAGGAACTGGACCACCTCACCGGCCGCAAGGTCACCCCGAGTTCGCGAGATCGGTCGTCGTGACGATGCCGACCACCTTGCCGGACCCGGAGACGACGGGGATGTGGTGGATGGCGTGCTCTTCCATCACGTCGGCGACCTCTGACAGCGGCGTGTCCGGCGAGACGGTGACGATATCGGTAGCCATCACCGCCCGCGTCGACGGTATCTCGTCGGCCGCGAGGTTCGTCTCGTCGGCGACGAAGTCGACGAAGTCCGACCGGGTGAGGATACCTTCGGGGCGGTGGTCGTCGTCGACGACCATCACCGAACCGATGGTCGCGTCGTGCATCGTCTTGGCGGCGTCGGTGATCGGGTCGTCGGGGTTGACGGTCACGAACGGCGAGGTCATGGCCGAACTGGCAGTCTGGTCGCTCATGGTTGGTCGTCCCCCGAGAGGGTCTTAAAGGTAACTGGCGTCCCACCGCGTCGGTTTGCGCGTGTTGCCACAGGTGGCGCACTTGATGCGGCCGTTGGCGCTCATGGCGTTCGCGAGTTCGTCGCAGTTCGTGCAGTAGTACCCGTAGTGGGTCTCGCCCTCGGGGTCCTCGAGGACGACGTTGAAGGGGGCGTCCGAGCCCACCTCCTCGTCGGTCCGGTCGACGTAGACGACGCTCCCGTCGTCGGTGACGAGGCTCTGGAGTTGGCGGGAGACGGCGTTGGAGTAGATGTACTCGACGTAGCGGTCGTCGTCGATCTCGATGCGTTCCTCGTCGACCTGTTCGAACGCGCGGTCCTCGTAGAACGTGGCGCCCATCTGGTTGTCCGCCAGCACGCGCCCGCGGAGATACTCTGCGCCCATCTCCTCGAGGCGTTCGGCCAGGCGCTCGTAGAGTTCCTCGCCGATGCCCTGACCGCGGTGGTCGGGGTGGACGTGCAGCCACAGGATGTCTGCCTGCCCACCTTCCGCGACGAGGACACCCTCCGAGAAGCCGACCACGCCGTCCACCTCGCTCACGAGGAACACGGTGTCCTCGCGCTCGACTTTCTCCGCGAAGGCGTTCTCGCCGTACCACTCCTCGACGGCACCCTCGATCGTGGCCGGGCTCAGCGAGTAAGAGGTCTCCAGCGAGCGTTTCGTTATCTCCCGGATGACGTCCCTGTCCTCGGGTCGCGCCGCTCTAATGTCCATGTGCCCACTTGATGGGCCGTTGCTAATAAATTACGCCGCCGAAATGTGGAGCCGTTGAATATCCGCACCGCACGCGTCGCTCTCGTACTGGATGCTGTGCTACCGGTCGCTCTGGAGCCACCTGGGGAGACATGACGGGAAAAGCGGACGATTCAAGACAGCGAGTCCGCTACGTGGGACATGGCCAAATACTCGACGGGCGGTGGCGACAGCGACGCCGGCGAGACCTGCGAGCTGTGTGGCGCTGCCGACGTCGCGCTCCAGACCGCAAACGTCGCCGGGGCCACACTGGAGGTCTGTCCGGACTGTGCCCAGCACGACGACACCGGCCCGACAGGGTCGGACTCCGGCGGGGGGGACGACCGCGACCAGGACCGGAAGCGGGAAGCCGCCCGGAACACTGCGCGGGTCCACGACGCGAGCAAGCCCGACTCCTCCTACTGGGAGGACGGGGCTGACTACGACGACGACCAGCTCCCGTACCTCGTCAGCGATTACGGCGACCGGTTCACCGAGGCCAGACAGGAGGCGGGCCTCCAGCTCCCGGAACTGGCAGACGAACTCGACACCGAGGAGTCGGGCCTGCTTGCCATCGAACAGGGGCGGGCAGCCCAGGCCGGGGTCGGCGGCTCCGTGGTCTCCGCCGTCGAGGAGTACCTGGACGTCGAACTGGCCGAAACACAGTAGTTTTCCCGGCAGCGTTCCTCCGCCCGGCCTGATGACAACACTCGCCGCCGCGGAGCCGGAGGTCACGGAGTTCGAAGCGACCGTCGAGCGCGTCGAGGACGGCGGGGTCGTCCTCTCGGAGTCGTACTTCTACCCCGAGAGCGGGGGCCAGCCCGCCGACCGCGGCCTCCTCGATGAGTACCGCGTGGTCGACGTCCAGCACGTCGATGGCGACATTGTCCACACGCTGGAGACGAATCCATCCCTCGAGGCGGGCGAGACGGTCCGGGGGACCATCGATCCGGACTTCCGGACCTACTGCAGGCGGGCCCACACCGCCAGTCACGCCCTCTACGGCGCCGGCCGCCGGCTGCTCGAGGACCTGGGCTACGGCGGGTTCGACATCGACGAGGAGAAGGTCCGGGTGGACTTCGCGACGCCGACAGACATCGACGACGGGACGCTGGTGGAACTCGAACGGCTGGTCAACCGCGTCGTCTGGGAGTCACGCGAGGTGACCTGGGAGGAACTCCCCCGCGAGGACGCACTCTCCCGCGAGGAGGTGGCCTTCAACGCCAAGACCGAGGAGGGCGTCGCCGGCGAGACGGTCCGCGTGGTCACAATCGACGGGTGGGACGACGCGGCCTGTGGCGGCACGCACGTCCGCAACACCCACGAGGTCGGCCCCGTGACGGTGCTGGAACGGTCGAACCCCGGCGAGGGGCTGACACGCGTCGAGTTCGCCGTCGGCCCCGGAGCGATCGACCGCCGCGCCGCCGAGGCAAGCGCCGCCCGCAGTGCTGCCCGGACGCTCGACACCGGCCCGGTAGATATCGACGACGCGGCCGCCCGGGTGGTCGAAGAGCGCCAGCGACTCGCCGGGGAAGTCGAGGATCTCCGCGCGCAGGTCGTCGAGGCGCGCCTCGCGGACCTCCGGGACGAGACGGTCACCCGCGACGGCCACGAGTGGCTCGCCGGGAGCGTCCCGACCGACGACGCAAACGCGCTGGCGGACTTCGCGGGAGAGCTGGTCGGCGAGGCCGCCGACGTTGTCGCGCTCGTCGGCGAGACCGGCTCCTACGTCGCCGTGGCCACCGACGGCTCGGTCGACGCCGGCGACGTCGTCGGGGAGGTGACCGCCGAGTTCGGCGGCGGCGGTGGCGGTAGCCCGACGGTCGCCCAGGGCGGGGGCATCGACGCCGACCCCGAGGACGTGGTGGCGTTCCTCCGTGGCGAGTAGCAGTCAGTTCCCTTGCGGCCGGTCGCCGTCGCCGAATCCCGGAGGAATTTTGAACGGAGTTTGAACAATCTATTAGTAGTCGTTGGCGCGACGTCACTGTATGGAGAATGACAAAACGGGAGCGGACCGGACGTCGAGACGGCGGTTTCTCACAGCAACGGGCGCGGTCGGTGCCGGATTGCTGGCCGGGTGCTCGAGCGGCAGCGAGGGGGCCGGCAGTGACGGGGGCGAGGGCGGGGATTCCGGTGACGATTCGGACGGGAGCAGTGACTCGATGGACGAGGGGTCGTCCGAGTCGGACGGGATGGACGACGAGTCGAGCGGTGGGACCTCCTGGCGGACGATGGAGTTGACCGACGTCCTGACCGGGGAGACGTTCTCCGTCGAGAGTTTCGAGAAGCCGGTCGTCCTCGAGTCGTTCGCGGTGTGGTGTCCGGCCTGCGAGCAGCAACAGCGGGCGCTGACCGGCCTCGACGACTCGGTTGCGAAGGTGAGCCTCAACACGGACCCAAACGAGGACGCGGAGAAGGTCCGGGAGTACGCCGAGGGAAACGGGTTCGACTGGCGCTACGCGGTCGCCCCGACGGGGATGACCGACGCGCTCATCGAGGAGTTCGGGACGGCAGTGACCAACGCCCCGAGCACGCCCGTCATCGTCGCCTGCCCCGGCGGTGGTGCGACGTTCATGTCAGGCCAGATCAACCCGCCCGAACAGATACTGGACGCCGCCGGCGAGTGCTGAGATGGCCCTCGCCGAGGTCGCCACGTCGTTCACGCTGGGACTGGCGACGCCGCTGACGGCGGTGTGTGTCATCCCGCTGTACCCGGCGTTCCTGGCTTTCCTCTCGAACCAGGACGAGGACGCCCCGCCCATCGCCGTCCTGGGCGTCCTGGTGGCGGCGGGCGTCATCGCGTTTATGGCCCTCATCGGCGTCGTGTTCACGACGCTGCTGGAGACGTCGCTGACCGCGATCGTGGAGGTGATCTCCGCGCCCGCGTTCGCCGTCCTGGCGGTTTTCGGGGTCGTGCTTATCGCCGACCTCCACCCACAGTCGCGGCTCCCGACCGTCGAGCCCCCGCAGACGCAGTACCCCTCGCTGTCCGCGTTCGGCTACGGCGCGTTCTTCGGTGCTATCGTTCTGCCGTGTAACCCGGGGTTCATCTCGGTCTTTTTCGCCCGGGCGTTCCTCTTCTCGGACCCAATCAGTAGCCTCGCGAACTTCGGCGCCTTCGGGGTCGGGATGGCGAGCCCGCTGCTCGCGTTCGCGCTCGTCTCGGAACCCTGGCGGGACCGCGTGCTGGGGCTGCTGACGGGACACCGGCGGGCCGTCAACGTCGTCACCGGCGTCGTGCTGGTCGCAATCTCGCTGTATTACCTGCTGTTCGTCTTCGAAGTGGCCGGAACGCTCGTGTGACACCGGGTCTTGCCGGCGTCGACGGGCGGGCGGTCTTCGACCGGGAGGTCTCGACCGGCGGGCGTTCGAAGTCCATAAGTGCGGTTCGGGCGAAGGCGCTCGCATGAAGAAGCTCATC
>CAZUWC010000022.1:0-12172 GCA_964623935.1 uncultured Halobacteriales archaeon | reverse complement strand
CAGGGCCGCTCGACGTTCATGGTCGAGATGCAGGAACTCTCGAACATCCTCCACTCCGCGACCGAGGAGTCGCTCGTGATCTTAGACGAGGTGGGCCGCGGGACCGCCACCTTCGACGGCATCTCCATCGCGTGGGCCGCCACGGAGTACCTCCACAACGAGGTGGGTGCGAAGACGCTCTTTGCCACCCACTACCACGAACTGACGACGCTGGCCGACCACTTAGACCGGGTCGAGAACGTCCACGTGGCGGCCGAGGAGTCCGACGGCGACGTGACCTTCATCCGGACGGTCCGGGAGGGGCCCACCGACCGCTCGTATGGCATCCACGTCGCGGACCTGGCGGGCGTGCCCGACCCCGTGGTCGACCGCTCCCGGGCGGTGCTCGACCGCCTGCGCGAGGAGAAGGCCATCGAGGCGAAGGGAGGGGGCGGCGAACCGGTCCAGGCGGTCTTCGACCTCTCGTCGGGCCAGTTCCGGAGCGGCGACGACACCGAGGGGCGGGCCGTGGCCGACGGCAGCCGCGAGGAGGGCGGGGACGGAACACTCGACCGCTTCGGCGACGAGGCCGACACGGTGCTGGAGGCCATCGCGGCCATCGACGTCAGCGAGACGCCGCCGGTGGAGTTGATGGCCGAGATCCAGGAACTGCAGGAGCGACTGGACACTGACGGATGAAATTCAGGGTGGACCCAACGACTAAGCGCTGTCGACACGAACGCTTACGCCGATGGCCACCGCAGACGAGCAGATCAGGGTGAGTGCCCGAGTGAAGGAGGAACTCGACCGACGACGGCGCGAGGGGGAATCGTACAACGACGTGCTGGAACGCGTCCTCGAGGAGGACCGCGACCTGCTTGCGGGGTTCGGTGCGTTCGTCGGGACTGACAGAGGTGACGTAACGCGGGAGGTACACGACCGCGGGAGAGAGCGGTCACGCGAGCGTGTCGAGAAGATGGCCGACGCCCGGAGTGATGGATGAAGGTTCTCGACGTCGACGAGTACCGATAGGCGGCCCGGGCCAACCTTCTTGTCACACCCCTCACAGGGAAGAGTATGGCAAGCGCGGCCTCGCTCCCGGAGCCCCGCGTTCTCGCGGGGGCCAAGCGCCGTCTCTTCCCGGACGAAGCGTCGGAGAGCTACGCCGTCGCCGACACGCAGTTCGCCGTCGATGAGTGGCTGCCCGGCCAGCCGATCCCGGCGGCGGTCCGCGAGCGCCTCGCGCCGTTCAACCACGTCCGCGTCGGGTCGGGCTATCCCGACCTCGTGGGCGTCCGGTCGGTCGAGTCGGACCTGCTCGCAGTCGAGCGGTTCGGCGACCAGCCGCCGCTCGTCGCAGTCGAGGCGAAAGGCCACACGGAGACCGGCGCGGTCGACACCGAGCGGGGGATCGTCCAGGCCTACGACCGCCTCCACGAGGCCAACGCGGCGTACCTCGCGGCACCCGCCGGCGCGATCTCGGAGACCGACCGCACGCTCGCACGCGAGCTGAACGTGGGCGTCCTCGGCGTCGACGGCGAGGGCGGCGTCGAAGCGGTCGTGGTGCCACGCGTCCTCGGCAACAGGAGCGTGGGCGAGGCGACCGCGATCCGGTTCCAGGCGTCCGCCCAGGGTGTCGCCGAGCAGTCCTTCGGGCTGAACCACCCGAAAAACTACCTCGGCTACCCGCTCGCGCTGTATCATCCCGACGACACCGGGTCGGTCCTCGCGGAACGCGTCGTCGGGGCCGTCGACGACGCCCGCCGGGGCGCGGCGTTTCTGGGGCTGATCGAGGAGACTCCGCAGGTCGTCCTCACGCCGCTCGGGGAGGAGGTGGTCCGCTTCGCGCTGGATCGGTACGGCTCGGTCGACGCCGCGCTCGACGAGTTCGAGGGGTGGCGACGCTCCAGGAGGCGCTTCGTCGACGTCGCGCCAGCGTGGGGGCTGCTCGCCCGGCGTGTCCTCTGGCAGTACCCCGCGACGCGGCTGCTGGTCGAGGAACTCCAGACGATGCACGGCGACGGCGTCTGCGACCCGACGCTGGTCGAGCTGGTCGAGTGGCTCCACGTCCAGCACCCGACCTTCACGGTCGAGCTGTTCGTCCGGGGCACCGACGGCGCCCGGGAGCGCGTCCTCGACGGGGACGGGACCCTGCGGCGGGCGGCGCTTGCGGACGGGTCGGTCTATCACGCGCCGGTCGTTTTCCAGCTGAAGGCGATGCTCTTTCACGCCGGCGTCCTGACCGAACGCGGCGCCGAACCCCACAGGCTCGACCCGACCGAGGACGTCTGGACGCTCCGCGAACCGCTGGACCTCCCAAAGTGATTGTTGTAACGAGTTCCCGTGTCGACCGCGTCACGTCGTGCGGTCGATCCGGTACCGGCTTACAGCAATCACTATGAGCGACACAGCCGCAACCGCAAACCGTTTGCCGGCCGACGCCGACGGGAGTGTCATGCCGACGCGCCTGACGTCCATCGAGGAAGTCGAATCCGACCCCCCCTATCTGTTCACAGTGTCGGACCCGCGGGGCGACGCGGAGGAGGTGATCGTCGTCCCCTGCGAGGACGGCGTCGAGGCGTGGGTCAACCGCTGCACGCACGAGGCCCAGCGGCTGGAGCGGGGCCACGGCGCCTCGCTGCGGGACGGCGAGGTCGTCTGCCCGAAGCACGGCTCCCTGTTCGACGCCTGCGCGGGCGACTGTGACAACGGCCCCGCCGCGGGGACGACGCTGCTGGACGTCGGGGTGACCGTCAACCGCGGGGACGTCTTCCTCACCGACGACGACTACGAGTTCCGCCACGAGGGTGGCATCGGCGGGGACAACGGGCCCTCCTCGACCTCGCACATGCGGTTCTGAGAGGGGGCGAGGTTCGAGTCCGAATGTTCAAACCGCGGCCACGCCTTGGATGGCACGGCCATGGAGTACACGACGCTCGGCCCCACGGGACTGGCAGTCTCGCGGCTGTGTCTCGGCTGCATGAACTTCGGGAGCGGGCAACCCTGGATGGTCGACGACGAGGAGCAGGCCCACGAGGTCATCGACCGGGCGCTCGATCTCGGCATCAACTTCTTCGACACCGCGAACGTCTACTCGCGCGGCGAGAGCGAGGAGATACTGGGCCGCGCGCTCGAGGGCCGGGACCGCGCGGAACTGGTCGTCGCAACCAAGGTCTACGGGCCGATGTTCGACGGCCCCAACGGGCAGGGACTCTCGCGCAAGCACGTCCTCGATCAGGCGCGTGCGAGCCTCGACCGCCTCGGCACCGACTACGTCGACCTCTACCAGATCCACCGCTGGGACGAGGCCACCCCCATCGCGGAGACGCTCTCGGCGCTGGACCACCTGGTCGAGGAGGGTCTGGTCCGCTACGTCGGCGCGTCCACGATGCCCGCCTGGAAGCTGATGAAGGCACTCCACGCGGCCGACGTCGAGAACTACGAGCGGTTCGTCTCGATGCAGTGCGAGTACAACCTCGTGGACAGACACGAGGAGGCGAACGCCCTCCCGCTGTGTGCCGACCAGGGCCTGGGTGTCATTCCCTGGTCGCCGCTCGCGGGCGGGTTCCTCGCGGACAAGTACGAACGCGGCAAGGAACCCGAGGAGGGACGGGCCGCGACGGACGAGTTCATGGAGAAACGGTTCAGCGACGAGGGGTGGGCGGTCCTGGAGGTGGTCCGCGAGCTCGCCGACCGGAAGGACGCAACCGCGGCACAGGTCGCGCTCGCGTGGCTGCTTCACAAGGATGTCGTCGATGCGCCCATCGTCGGGCCGCGCACCGTCGACCATCTGGAGGACAACGCCGGCGCTCTCGACGTCTCGCTGACGTCCGAAGAGATCGACCGGCTGGAGGCGCCGGTCACGCCCGTCTGGAACCGCGATATCGGCGACGTCTAGAGTCCGCCCGGCGGCTTGATCTCCGTCGCGGCCTGCTCGTCCTCGACCGTGTGGACGGGCAACTCGCCGCCGCGCTGGCCGACTGTCTGTACGATCGCGTTACGGATCTCTCGAAGGAACATTTTTGCTCTCATCTTTACTCACTTTAGAGTAAATCTTCTGTGCATATAAGTATGTCGATACAAAGTGCATGGATGTTCACGTTATTTGTTTGTTAGCGCTTTTATACTCCTATAGCCACAATATATTCAATATTCTTTGTGTTTTCCACGTTAGAAAGGGACGTTCGTCGTTTCCGATGAGGGAGACCGGGACTGTCGACCAGCGGTCTTTTGTGAGTGCCAGACCGGCATACGGTCGTGAGGCTGCCCGATCACCTGATTCCGGACTTCGAGCCCGTCGCCCGGGAAGAGGCGGTCATCACGGGCCCGGACTGTCGGATCACGGTACTGACCCCGCGGTTGCTCCGGCTGGAACACCACCCCGACGGGGACTTCGAGGACCGGCCGACACAGCTGGTCTGGTACCGCGACCAGCCCGTGCCCGGCTTCGACGTCGAGCGGACCGACACGACACTTCGCGTCCGGACCGACCACCTCGACGTCGTCTACGAGCACGGGGGGACGGCGAGCGGCGAATCGGCCGGGTTCGCCCCGGAGACACTGTCGGTCGAACTGTCCGACGGGACGGTCTGGCGCTATGGCGACGAGGACACGGGAAACCTCGGCGGCGCACTGCGGACGCTCGACGACGTCGACGGTCCGGCCGAACTGGAACCGGGCCTGCTCTCGCGTGACGGCTGGACCGTCGTCGACGACGGCGACTCGCTGGCGTTCGGGTCGGACGGCTGGCTCGAACCGCGCACTGACGGCGAGGACCACTACTTCTTCGGCTACGGCGACGACTACCGGGCCTGCCTGGACGCGTTCACGGACATCGCGGGCGCGGTGCCGATGCCACCACGATGGGCGCTTGGCAACTGGTGGAGCCGGTACTGGGAGTACTCGGCGGACGAACTCCGCGAGGTGATGGCCGAATTCCGCGAGCGCGGGCTCCCGCTATCGGTCTGTGTCGTCGACATGGACTGGCACGTCGTCGACAACCCCCACCACGACGGCTGGACGGGCTGGACCTGGAACGAGGAGTTCTTCCCGGACCCCGAGTGGTTCGTGGAGTGGCTCCACGACAACGGTCTGCGGACGACGCTCAATCTGCATCCCGCCGGGGGCGTCCATCCCCACGAGGACCAGTACGAGGCCTTCGCCGCGGACGTGGGTATCGACCCCGACAGTGGGGAGCCCGTCGAGTTCGACGCCGCGGACCCCGAGTTCATGCGGGGGTACTTCGAGCACCTCGTCGACCCGATGGAGCGAGACGGAATCGACTTCTGGTGGGTCGACTGGCAGCAGTGGGAGGAGTCGCCCGAACTGTCGGGGCTGGACCCGCTGTGGGCGCTCAACCACCTGCACGCCCTGGACCGGGCCCGGGACGGACGCCGGCCGTTCGTCCTCTCGCGGTGGCCCGGTCCCGGCGGGCACCGCTACCCGGTGGGGTTCTCGGGAGATACCGTCGTCAGCTGGGACTCCTTGCGGTTCCAGCCCCACGTGACCGCGGCCAGCGGGAACGTCGACTTCGGCTGGTGGAGTCACGACATCGGCGGCCACATGGGTGGGACCGGCGACCCCGAGGCCTTCGGTGAACTGTACGCCCGCTGGACGCAGTTCGGTGCCCTCAGCCCCATCAACCGTATCCACACGACCAAGTCAGCCTCCCTGGACAAGCGCCCCTGGCAGTACGGCGGGGACGTCGCCGACGCGCTGGCGCGGGCGCTCCGACTCCGCCACGGGCTGATTCCGTACATCTACACGATGGCCTGGCGCGACCACACGGAGAGCGTCCCGCTGGTCCGGCCGATGTACTACCGCAACCCCGACAGCGAGTCGGCCCACGCCGCCTGCCACCAGTACTACTTCGGGAGCGAACTCCTCGTCGCGCCCCATCTGAGCGAACGCGACCCGGACACCCATCTCGCGCGGCGCTCGGTCTGGCTGCCCGAGGGCGAATGGTTCGACTGCTTCGACGGGGAGTGCTACGACGCCGGATGGCACGCCCGCTACGGCGGGCTGGACGACCTGCCGGTCTACGCGCCCGCCGGCGCCATCGTCCCCCTCGGCCCCGAGGTCGAGTGGGGCGGCCTCGACAACCCGGACCGACTGCGGGTCGTCGTCTTCCCCGGCGCCGACAACGAGTTCAGCCTCTACGAGGACGACGGCACGTCCCTGGCACACCGCGAGGGCGCGTACGCCACCACTCGATTCGCACAGCGATTCGATGGGGACCGCCTCGTGTTCGAGGTCGACCCCGCGGTCGGGGACCTATCGCACGTCCCACCCCAGCGCGACTACGACCTGCGATTCCGGGGTGTCGTCCGGCCGGCGTCGGTCACCGTCGACGGCGAGGACCACGGATGGGACTACGACGCCGGGACCGCCACGCTCGCGGTCGATGTCGCCGGCCTGGAAGCCACCGAGGCTTTGCGGGTCGTGGTCGAAACGGACGACGCCTCTCTCGTCTCGCGGCGCGACCGCACCGACGGGCACGTCGAGGACCTGCTCTGGCACTTCGAGGCACCCGTCGCCGCGACCGACGAACTCCGCGCGGTCGACCGGACAGCCGACGACCTCGGGTGGCTCGACGAGTATCTCCCCCTGCTGTCGCCCTCCCAGCGCCGTGCGCTCGTAGAGACGGTCACGGGCGTCGGTGCCGACCTGATCGACCACGACGGGGACGAGCGGTTCGTGGTCTGGAACCCCGACGGCCGCGAGAACGTCACCTACCGCTACAGCGACTGGGACGCCGGCCCGGCGGTGCCCCAGAACCAGTCGGGCGCTTCCGAGCGCGGCGTGGTGCCGGAAGCGGCCGTCTTCGAGGTCGACGGCGAGGCCGAACTGGCAGTGCAGTACGAGGACGGCGTGAGCCTTACATGCGAGTCGCGGTGAGGGCTGTCGGTGGTGTCCCCGACGACGCCGCCCACCACCGCTCACAGTATCTCGACCGCGTACCCGCGTGCTTCGAGCGCGGCGACGAGGTCGTCGACGTGGTCGGGACCCCGCGTTTCGAGGTCGAGTTCGACCTCGGCGTCGTTCATCGCCACGTCCCGCGAGGTGCGGTCGTGCTGGATGGCGTAGATGTTCGCGCGGTGCCCGGAGATGATCCCGGTTAACTCCTCCAGTGCGCCGGGGCGGTCTTCGAGGGTGGTCCGCAGGCGCAGGTACCGTCCGGTCTGGACCAGTCCACGGACGATGACCGTCGTCAGCGTGTTCATGTCGATGTTGCCGCCACACAGCGTCGGGACGACCGTCTCGCCGTCCTCGTAGTCGATGGCGCCGGCGAGCAGCGCCGCCAGCGGGACCGCGCCCGCGCCCTCGACGAGGGTCTTGCTCCGTTCGAGCAGGAGCGTCAGCGCCACCGCGATCTCGTCGTCGGTGACCGTGACGACCTCGTCGACGCGCTCCCGGATGATCTCGAAGGGCAACTCCCCCACTGTCCGGGTAGCGATGCCGTCTGCGATTGTGTCGACGCCGTCGCGGGCGACTCGCTCGCCCTTCTCCAGGGAGTCGGCGACGCTCGCGGCGCCCTCGGCCTGGACGCCGACGACGCGCGCGTCCGGTTTGCGTGCCCTGACGGCCGTGGCGATGCCGCTGACGAGGCCGCCGCCGCCGATGGGAACGACGACCGTCTCGACCTCGGGACAATCCTCGACGATTTCGAGGCCGATGGTGCCCTGGCCAGCGATGACCGCGGGGTCGTCGAAGGCGTGGAGATAGTACCGACCCTCCTCGCGCTCGATCTCGTGGGCGCGGGCCTCGGCCTCGTCGTAGTCGATGCCGTGCAGTTCCACGTCGGCGCCGTAGCTGCGCGTGGCCTTGACCTTCGCGATGGGTGCGTCCTCGGGCATGACGACTGTCGAGTCGACGTCCATCCGCGAGGCCGCCAGCGCGACGCCCTGGGCGTGGTTGCCCGCGCTCGCCGTCACGACGCCCGCGTCCCGCTGCTCGTCGTCGAGGGTGGCGATGCGGTTCGTCGCCCCGCGGATCTTGAACGCGCCCGTCCGCTGGAAGGTCTCCAGTTTCGGGTGGACGTCCGCGCCGGTCATCTCGGAGAAGGTATGCGAGTACTCCAGCGGGGTGTGGCGTGCCGTCTCTGCGACCCGCTCGCGGGCCGCCTCCACGTCGGAGAGATCGATCATGTCTCTCCCTTCCCGTGGGGGACTGAAATACGCCGCGGGAGAAGGCCGCTACGCCGCGCCGTCGCCGTAGGTCTCGTCGAGGTAGGCCACGATGTCGTCGCTCTCGGGCATGCCCTCGACGCCGTGGTCGTTGTCGACCAGCACCGGCACGCCCGTCTGGCCGCTGACTTCCTTCACTTCGGTGCGCTCGCCGTGACTCCGGGGCACCATGTGGGACTCGTAGTCGAGCCCGAGTTCGTCCAGCTTCCGCTTCACCTTCGCACAGTAGGGACAGCCCGTGAGTTCGTACAGTTCGAGGTCTGGCATCGCCCCGACGTTACGGGTCCTGCCTAAAAGAGGTAGGCGGTTTTGTGTGCTTCGAGCACAGACCCGCGAAAGAGAATGTGTGACATACCGGCGCGGGGACCTCGCGGCTACCCGGCCCGCTCCAGCAACGTCGAGGCCGTCAGGAGCGACTCCAGTTCGACGTCGTGGTCGGCCAGCGTCTCGCGGGCGCCCTCCTCGCGGTCGACGACGACCAGCACCCGCCGGACCACGGCGCCGGCCTCCCGGAGCGCCTCGACGGCCTCGGCGGCGCTCTGGCCGGTGGTCGCGACGTCCTCCAGGACGACGACCTCCTCGCCCTCGGACAGACTCCCCTCGATGCGGTTGCCCGTGCCGTACTCCTTGGCGGCCTTGCGGACGATGAGGTAGGGCAGGCCGGTCGCGACGCTGGTGGCCGCCGCGAGCGGGACCGCCCCGAGTGCGACGCCCGCGAGTCGTTCGTCGTCGACGCGCGCTGCGAAGGCGTCCGCGACCGTCGCCAGCGCGTCCGGGTCCGTCTCGAAGCGGTACTTGTCGACGTAGTAGTCGCTGGTCCCGCCGTGAGAGAGTTCGAACTCCCCGAACCGGACGGCGTCGGCCTCGACCAGCGCGTCGACCAGCGCCCGCTCCCTGTCGGCGGTCGCGTCCCTGCCGGCGTCCCTGTCCATGTGCGGGGGTGAGCGCGGGCGCTCTTGGGTCTGCCGGTCGCGGGGAACGGAACCACTATGACGGGCGGGCACACAGACAACCCCGAATGAAGGTGTTCGGGTCGAGCGGCGTGCGCGGGCTGGCCAGCGAGGAACTGACGCCCGGATTCGCCCTGGAGATCGCGACGGCCGCGGGGAGCGTCTTCGGCGCCGACCGCGTCGCCGTGGCCCGCGACACGCGCCACACCGGCGGGATGTTCGTCGACGCCGTCGCGAGCGGCCTGGCGGGGGTCGGCGCCGACGTCGACCGTCTCGGGATCGTGCCCACGCCGGGCCTCCAGGCCTACTGCGAGCGCAGGGGGGTCCCGGGTGTTATGGTCACCGCCTCCCACAACCCGCCTGCCTACAACGGCATCAAACTGGTCGGCGCCGACGGCGTGGAACTGACCCGGGACAGCCTGGACGCCGTGGAGGACCGGCTCGAGGCCGGGCCCGAACTGGTCGAGTGGCGCCGGGTCGGGACGGCCCGTCGCGTCGAGTCGGCCCGCCGGGAGTACCGCGAGCAACTCCTCGGGGCCGTCGACCGCGAGGCCATCGCCGGCGCGGACCTGACGGTCGCCATCGATCCCGGCCACGGCGCCGGCGCACTGACGAGTCCCGACCTCTTCCGTGACCTGGGCTGTTCGGTGCTGACGGTCAACGCCCAGCCCGACGGCCGGTTTCCCGGCCGGGACCCCGAACCCGTCGCGGAGACGCTTGAGGACCTCTCTCGACTTGTGGAAACCACGGCGGCCGACCTCGGTATTGCCCACGACGGCGACGGCGACCGCGCCATCTTCGTCGACGAGACCGGGACCTTCGTCGAGGGTGACGCCGCGCTCGCGGCGCTTTCGGTCGCCGAACTCGGGGCCGGCGACGTCGTCGTCTCGGCGGTCAACGCCTCACAGCGGCTGGTCGACGTGGCCGACGCCGCCGGCGCGGACCTGCACATGACCGCCATCGGCAGTACCAACCTCATCACCGCCATCCGCAGCCTCCAGGGCGAGGGCCGGAACGTCCCGGTCGCCGGCGAGGGCAACGGCGGGATCATGTTCCCCGACTACCGCGTCGCCAGGGACGGCGCCTACACCGCGGCGCGCTTCTGTGAACTGCTCGCCGACGGGGCTGCCAGCGAGGTTGTCGCCCCCTACGACGGCTACCACAACGTCCGCCGGAAGGTCGGCTACGACGACGCCGACGAGCGGGCGGCGATGCTCGCGGCCGTCGAGGCGCTGGCCGAGTCCGCCGAGGTCGACGTGGACACGACAGACGGCTACCGGCTCGACTACGGGGACGCGTGGGTGCTGGCCCGCCCCAGCGGGACCGAACCGGTCGTGCGCGTCTACGCCGAGGCCCGCGAGCGCGAGCGCGCCGAGGACCTCGCGGCGACGATGCTGGCGGCCATCGAGGACGCGTAGGTCACGTTCCGGGGAGCCCCTCAGCGTCCTCGAAGAACCGCCCGTGGAAGCCGAAGGGTTCGGCGTGTGGCAGGACGACACGGGCGCGTTCGTCGAGCGTCGCGGCGTCGAACACCAGGAGGTACGATTGCTCGCGGTCGACGTCCAGCGCCGTCGCCAGCACCACGCCGTCGTCCTCGCTGTCGGCCTCGGGGTGCCGGACTGGGAGTGGCTCCTCGACGAACACCGACCGTTCCCACCACTCGCGGGCGCGACCCTTCTCGCAGTCGACCTTGACGAGGCCGTTAGCACCGTGGCGGTCCGTCGACTGGCCGTAGGCGTACCGGTGGCGCCGTCCCCGCACTGCCCGGGGCACCCGCGGGAGTTCCATCCCGCCGTCGTAGATGCGCTCGCGTGTGACCGCATCCCCGGAGACGGAGACGCGGTACCGCGCCAGGCGGCCGTCGGGCACGTCCGGATACCCCGGCCCGTCGAGTTCCTCCAGCGACATCGACCCGACGATGGAGGCGTCGGCGAAGTCCACCACGTCGAGGACGACCGCACCGTCGTCGTCGTAGGCGTTGACGTGGTGGAAGACGAACCGCGGTTCGACCGTTGCGTCCCGCTGGACTGCGCCGGTCTCGCGGTCGAGGACCACGACGCGGGTGCCCCGCTCGGGGCGCCACTCCATGAGGTCGAACACGCCCTCGGTCCAGGGCGCCAGCGCGCGCGACACCCTGATGTCGAGCGGTGGTTCGACGAGGACGACGTGCTCGCGGGTGACGCTCACGTCGTGGATGTAGCCGGGGCCGTGGGCCTCCAGTGACGCGAGGGGACGGCGGCGCCGCTCGCCGTCGGGGGCCCGATAGACGTGGATTTGGGGATTGTAGCCGAACTGCGTGGCGAAGCCGACCGTCTCCCCGCGGCCCGGGTCGACTGCGAGGTGGGCGGCCGCCATGTGTTCGGTGACCCCGTCCTCGAAGTCGAACTCGCCGGTCGTCTCCAGCGTGACCGGGTCGAACGCCACCCGCCGGGGCGCCTCGGTGAGCGCGACGTGCTCGCCGCCGAGTCGGGCGACGTGGACGTTGGTGTTGTCCGTGGGCTCGGGGCCGCGGTTGCGCAGCCACGAGACGAGGCGCCGCCACCCGCCCGTGTCGGTCGCGAACTGCCCGCCGAGGTTGCCGGACTGGGCGTCCTCGTAGGCCCCGGTGCGCAGGAAACGGTTGGTGTAGCGCACCTCGCCATCGGCAAAGGCGTACCGGCGGAGCATCGCCAGCCCGTCGAACCAGTGGGTGAGGCGCTGGCCGCCGGCCTCGAACCGGCCGGGCCCGTTCCGGATCAGCGCGCCCGAGAGCCACCCCGGTATCTCGCCCTCGACGCGGGGTTCGTGGTCGCTGTACTCGCGCTCGACTGTCCGGAACCCCGGCCCGAATGCGTCGGTCACAGCCCGGCTTGGACCGGCACCGACATGAACCTCGTGGGGAACTGTCGAGACGTCGGGAATCCGGATGGCGCTTTCCGAATACAGTGTATACCGGTGGACGTAAGCAATGATATATTCAGCCCGGGGCAAGGAAGGGCTGAGAAGTATCAAACGTTACGTCCACCGGTATAACACCGGTATCTGTCGGGTGATTGGTGGGTGGGTCGATGCAAGATG
>CAZUWC010000021.1:0-12602 GCA_964623935.1 uncultured Halobacteriales archaeon | reverse complement strand
GAGCGTACACACGTTCTGATCTATCATGGCCTTCGGCATAAGGCGTCGGATTAGCGTGGACTGTTCCTGGCCGTTCTCTCGGAGTCGGTGCGAAATCTGTCTCGAACGAATCGTTACCGGGTGGATATACGGATTGCTGTAGCTGTTTTTCAGGTCGACCGCACGCTGTGCTGCGGTCGATCCAGTAATGAACTACAGCAATCCGTATATACCGGTGGACGTAACGTTTGATGCTTCTCTAGTCCCCGAGGACCGATCAGCCAGCGTGGTGAGTATCGAGAAACTCCTGGGCTCGCTCGCGTCCGAGGGTGCGGAGTTCGTCGAGAAACGCGGGGTCGCGGTCGACTTTCGTCGCACAGTGGTACCGCTTGCCAATCCCGATCCGGTGGACGTCGGTCCTGACGAACTCATCGCGGGGGAGTCTGCCGTCCTCGATCCACTCGTTGATCTGGTCGATAAACCGGAGTTCCTGGTTCAGCGAGATGTTCCCCGACAGTTCGTTCCGGCGGTCCGCGATGACGTCGGTCGTCGAGGGTTCGCCCTCGAAGGTCTGGGGGTTGACCTGGATCACCCACAGCTCCTCGGGTTTGCGCTCGGGCGGGCAGTCCATCAGGTCGTTCACCGGCGGGTTCTGGGAGAACAGTCCGTCCCAGTGGAGGTGGCCGTGGATCTCGACCGCTTCGTAGAGGTTCGGGACGGCCGCCGAGGCCAGCACCGCGTCGACGGTGACCCCCTCGTTGGTGAACGTCTCGAAGACGCCGGCGTTTATGTCGACGGTCCCGACGACCAGTTCGGGTGTGTGGGCGTCACAGAGGCCGGGGATCGACTCGAAGTCGATGTGTCGCTCCAGGATCGACCTGATCCGGCGTTTCCCGAGTTCGGGGCCGGGAATCTGGTAGGGACTGACCGACGGGACGGCGAAGCCGGCACTCTCCATCCGGGTGACAGTCCGCACCCAGTCGTTGAGCCAGCGGTCGCCCGGTTCGTCGGCCGCCAGGTCGTCCCAGACATCCCCGACGACCTCCCTGGCCGCCTCGGGGCCCTCGGTGACGAGGCCGTACCACACCGCGAGCGCGTTGAACGCCCCGCCGGAGGCGCCGCTGATGCCGACCAGTTCGTACCGATCGTCCCAGTCCTCGAGCAACCGCCGGAGGACGCCACACGTGAAGGCGGTGTGGCTGCCGCCGCCCTGGCAGGCGATGGCGACCCGCGTCGGCTCGCTGTCGTCGGACACGGCCTCCCGGTCCGCCGTGCCCTCACTCATACGTGTGGGTGTAGCCGCCGTCGAACAGGAGGTCCGCGCCGTTGAGGTGGGAGGCGTGACTGGAGAAGCCGAACACGAAGAGGTTCGCGACCTCGGCGGGGGTCATCAGGTCCTTGGTGCGGGCCTGGCCCAGCATGACGTCCTCGACGACCTCGCGCTCGGAGATGCCCCGCTCCCGGGCGGTGTCCTCGATCTGGTCGACCATCAGCGGCGTCAGGACGTAGCCGACGCTGACCGAGAAGCCCCGGAGCCTGCCCTCGCCCTCGGCGGCGATGGCCCGCGTGAGGCCGGTCAGGCCGTGCTTTGCGGTGATGTAGGCCGGCTTGTCCTTGGTGGCGTAGTGGCCGTGCACCGAGGACATGTTGGCGATGGCGCCGACGCCGTCGTCGGTCCCCTGGATGTGGGGCATCGCCGCCTGTGCCATCTTGAACGGCGACCGGAGCATCACGTCGGTCAGGAGGTCGTACTTCTCCATGGGGAACTCGGCGATGCTCGCGATGTGTTGCATCCCGGCGATGTTGGCGACGAAGCGCAGCGTTCCCTGGTCGGCGGCGGCCGCGACGACCGCCTCGACGTCGTCGTCCTCGGTCAGGTCGGTCGGCGCCTCGACGAACTCGCCCTCGGGGGCGACGTCCGCGACGATGTCCGCAGTGCCGGCCAGTCCGTCCTCGTCGATGTCGGCGCCGACGACCGTGAGGCCGTTCGCGGCGAGGGCGGTCGCCGTCGCGCGGCCGATGCCCGATGCCGCGCCGGTCACGACCGCGACAGTCCCGGAATCGAAGTACGGGTCCTCGACCCGGAGGAAGTCGTCGGCCGTCAGTTCGGGTGCGTTCAGGTCGAACTCGGAGTCGGTCATGGTATCACGTTCGGAGGGACGTGTCGGGGCCGGTTAACTCCATCTCACGTCGGGGTAAGGCCCCCGCGCTACAACTAACCTCATCCTCAGTCCCTTTCATACCTCGGGATGGAGTAGTTCCAACGGGAATGTCGTGTGATATCTGTGGCTCCGAGTCGGGAGACAGAACCCGCGTGGAGTTTCTGCCCTCCAGAAAGAGCGTCGAAGTCTCGATGTGTGACGGGTGTCTGCGGGAGGTCGCGGCGACGAAGTCGATCAACGTCGCTCGACTCGACAGGCCGTAGCGCGTTCCTCGCCGGCCGGCGCGGCGGTCTCGGCCGCCTCGGCCCCGGCGCGGTCGATGTCGATGTCGGCCACGAGGTCGTCGATGTGGTCGCCGGCCGTTCCGGTCCACTCCTGGAGGCCGGCACGCAACAGTCCGCGGACCTCCTCGGGCGGGCGGGCCGAGTACTGGTAGACGTGTCCCCCGGACTGGAGGATCCGCCGGCGCCGGGTGACCAGCCCCTTCTTGAAGAGACTGTTGAGGTACCGGTTGACGTTACTGCGGTCCCGGTCGAGGTCCTCGGCGAGGTCGCCGGCGCTCCCGCACTCGCGGGCGGCCAGCGCGACGTAGGTCTCGCGCTCGCCGACGCCGATGTCGAACACCACGCGCAGGACCTCCTGCAGGGACGGGGTCGCGACGGTCCCCTGGACCGGCGAGTCATCGGCCCTCGGGTCGTCGGGGCGGTCCGTCTCCTCGGCCCACGGGTCCGGCGAGACGTCGTCGGCCAGAACGTACTCCGAACGCTTACTCATCGGTGACCTCCCCGAGGTGTTCGTCGCCCCACTCGTGGAGTGCCAGCAGGACCGGCACGAGCTGGTCGCCGGCCGTCGACAGCGAGTACTCCACGCGGTTGGCCGAGTCGCCGACCTCGCGGCGCTCGACGACGCCGTACTCCTCGGTGAGCGCCTCGAGACTCTCCGCGAGCATCTTCCCCGAGATGCCGTCGATCTCCCGCTTCAGGTCGGTAAACCCCTTGCTCCCGGTCTGGAGGTGGTGCAGAATCAGCCCGTGCCACTTCCGGCCGAACAGGTCTGACACCGCCAGCAACACGTGCCGCTGGCCCACGTGGGGATACTCGGTACGTCCGAACTCTCCTTGCAGTTCTGTCCCAGTACTCATGGACAGTTCTGTATGGACTAGACAACACATTGAAACGTGACCCTATCCCTCTTGTCAGTCGTGACCGAATCACGTTGGTAGGGAGGGTCGGTACCGTTCTTTCGACCCCGCTGAATGTGGCAAAAGCGCCGTATTTGCGGTGGCGAAACCGCCCTGCGGAGTGGTACTACCAACGTACTTTGGGATGGGTTTTTATTAGCGGGAGGACGAGTTACACCACATGTCAACTGGTCTCAGGAGTGACGGCCGGTTCCTCCGTGAAGTCGTGGTCGACTCCACCCACGGTGTCTTCGCTGTCGACGACTCGGGGACCATCGTGTTCAGCAACGGTGTCCTCGAGGAGTGTCTCGGGTACGACTCCGGGAACCTGCTCGAGGAGTCGCTCCCGGACCTGGCCACGGACGGGCGAACACTCGACCGGGTCCGGGAGGCAGCGGACGCGGAACCGGGAGAGCCAGTCGAGTTCGCCCTCGAGGGTGCCGACGGCGACCGGGTCGGGATGGCTGCCACCTGCGAGACGACCGAATTCGAGGGGTCCCAGTACGTCACGCTGTGGTGTCAGGAGCGCCGCCTGGGTGGCGACGTCGACAGCGATGGGGCCGGCGTCGATTCCGGGACGGCCGACACCGGCGAGACGTCAGTCGCGGAACTGACGGACCTCTGGCGGGACCTGCTCGGGACCGACGAACCGGCGGCGGTCGCAGAGTCGGGACTGGACGCAGTACAGCGGTTTCTCGGGTCGGACGTGGCCTGTGTCAGGTTCCTCGACGAGGGGTCGAACGCGCTCGAACGGGTCGCCACCACCGAGCGGGCGGCCGAACTGATCGACTCCCGACCCGCCTTCGATCTGCACAGGAGCCTCGCCGGCCGTGCGTTGCGACGCGGGGAACCGGTCGTCGACAGGCCCGACGCCGACGAGGAGCGCACGAATCTCCACGTCCCCATCGACGGGCACGGGACCCTCTCGGTGTTCGGCACTGGCACCGGTCTCGCTCCCCGTCAGGTAGACGAGGCCGAGAACATCGCTTCCGTGATCGCTGCGAGCCTGGAGCGACGCGATGAGGGACCGAGGGGCAGGTCGGAGTCGCCGTCGCCCGACCTGCCGGTGCGGGCGGTCGTTGCCGAGGCCATCGAGAGCGAGACCCGCGAGACCATCGGCCAGCGCGTCTGCGAGCGGCTGGTCGCGGACGGCCCGATTGCTGGCGTCTGGTTCGTCGAGACAGACGTCGACGGTGCCTGGCGTGCCGTCGAGGCCGAGGCCGGCGACACTGACGCCCCGCCGGAAGGGGTGATGCGGGCCGCGACGGGAGCCGCAGAATCCGAGGACCCGGTCTCGCGGGCCGTCGAGACGGACGAGGTCTGTCTGGTACGGCACAGTCGGACGGTGCGCGAGGGAGACGGGACCGGTGACAGCGGGACCGAAACCGTCGAGACGACCGCGGTCGTCCCGGTCTCGCACGCCGACCGGACCTACGGCGTGCTGGTCCTCCAGTCCGCGGACGGGACCGACGCGCCCCTGCGGCCGGAGCTGGACCTGTTGAGTGACGTGGTCGGGCTGGCCGTCGCCGCCACCGAGAGCCGGAAACTCCTGCTGTCCGAGGAGGTCCAGCAACTCGAGTTCGAGGTGACCGACCCGGACTGCCTGGCGGTGGGTGTCTCCCGGGCGACGGACGCCACCTGCGAGGTCGAACACCGGACACTCACCAACGACGGCGACCACCTCTGTTACCTGCAGGTCGAGGGGTGCCCGCCCGAGCGGGCCCGCGAGGCGACCGCCGACCTCGGCTCGGTGACCGACTGTCGGGTCGTCGAGACCGGGGAGGACGGCTGTCTCCTCGAGGTCATCAAGCGGCAGTCGGGCGCCGAGGCGCTGATGGACGTCGGGGCGACGGTCCGGCGGGCGACTGCCGAGGGCGGCGTCGGGCGGCTGGTCGTCGAGACGCCCCTCTCGGCGGACGTCCGCGAGGTGGTCGACGCCTACACGGACCTGAACCCCGAGTCCCACCTCGTCGCCAAGCGGGAGATCGACCGGTCGGTGTCCACGGCTGACGCACTCGGCCAGCGCGTCGATGACACACTCACCGAGAAACAGCACTCAGTACTGACCTCGGCCTACTACGCGGGATACTTCGAGTGGCCACGCGCGAACACCGCCGAGGAGGTCGCCGACTCGCTCGACATCAGCCCCGCGACCTTCCACCAGCACCTCCGGGCGGCCGAACGGAAACTCATCGAGTTGGTCTGCGAGGACGAACCGCGTCCCGCCGAAACCTGACTTACCCGGGAGTAATTAATATTTTAATGTTAGTCCTCGTAGACTTCCTGGTATGGTGGACGTGGTGGCGTTCCTCGCCTTCGTCGTCGTGCCGACCATGGCGTTGGTCGCGGCCATCGGCCTCGGTGGCTACGAGATCTACCGGATCGACGACTACCGGCTGCTGGTCCTCATCGTCCTGCTCGGGGTGATGCTCCAGCACCAGGTCCTCGAGTGGCTGACGTTCGTCGAGACGGGGACGGTCGGCGAGGAAGCCCTCGGTGAAGTCTTCGAGACGACTGCCAACCTTGTCGCGTCCGGTGGTGTCTACGGACTGCTCGCGCTGTTGCGTCGCGAGCGCGCGCTGAGCGCCGAGCGCGACCGCCAGGAACGGGAGTTCCGGTCGATGGTCGAGTCGGCGCCGACGCCGATGCTGTATCACTGTCCCCGGCAGATCCGCGTGGTCAACGACGCTGCGGTGTCGATGCTGAACGCGGCCGGGCCGGACGAACTGGAGGGCCGGCGGCTGACGGAGTTCGTCGTACCGGCCGACCGGGAGCGCGTGAAGGAAGTGCTCGACCCCTCGACGGAGCAGCGGGTCGTGGCGGACGAACCCGTGACGCTGGAGACCGTCGACGGCGAGCAGCGGTACGCGGTGTTCTCGGCCGAGCCGTTGCGTTTCGGCGGCCGGGACGGCATCCAGATTACGCTCAACGACATCACCGAACGCGAACGCTCCCGGGCGGAACTCGAGGAGACCAAAGAGCGCCTCCAGACGCTGTTCCACAACATCCAGGACGGCGTGCTGGTCATCGACATGGAAGCCGAGCGGATCGTTGATGCCAACGAGCGGGCCTGCGAGATGCTGGGCTACGCGAAAGACGAACTCACCGACCTCCGTCCCCGGGACATCCACCCACACGAGATCGACCGCCTGGAGACGTTCCTGGAGTCGGCCGCCCGCGAGAAGGCGCTCACGACCGAACGGTTGAGCTGTCGACGCAACGACGGCGGCCGGTTTGCCGCCGAGGTGTCGGCCGGGAGGACCACCGTCGACGGCGCACCCTGGTTGCTGGTCAGCGTCCGCGACATCTCCGAGCGCGAGCAGCGCAAACGCCAGATCGACTTCCTCCACCGGCTGTTCCGGCACAACGTCCGCAACCGGATGAACGTCGTCGTCGGGAACGCGAACCGACTCCGCGAGCGTGGGAGCGGCGAGGTCGAGGAGATCGCAGAATCCATCAAGACTGTCGGCGACCGGTTCGTCGAGACGAGCGAGAAGATCCGCCAGATCACGCGCATCCTCAAAAACGGCGTCGGCAGCGAGGTCGAGACGACCGACGTCAGCGGCGTCGTGAGGACTCTCGTCGAGCAGTACCGGGAGGAGACACCCGACGAGACGTTCGAGACCGACATCGAGGCCGGCGTTCGGATCAAGGGGGACTCCTCGATCCGGGTCGCGGTGGACAACCTGCTGGAGAACGCCATCCAGCACGCCGGCGAGGCACCGACCCTCCGGGTGAGCGTCCGCCAGCGACGGGCCGGCACCGGATCCGGCGTCGGCACCGCCGAGATCGTCGTCGAAGACGACGGACCGGGCATCCCGGACAACGAGCGGGTCGTGGCCGCAGACCCCGACGCCCAGTCACAACTCGAACACGGCTCTGGTCTGGGACTGCACCTGATCAACCAGACCGTCGGCGTCTACGGCGGGGAGTTCGAAATCGATTCCCGGGCCGACGGTGACGGCACGCGCGCCTCGATCAGGCTCCCGCTCGCCGCCGACACGAACCCGAACCGCGTCGAGAGTCGTTCCCAGGCGTGACCCTGTCCGCTCGAACATGGTTGGCTCGGACGACTGCTTTGCTGTCGGTCATAACAGTGATCTTGCCGATTCGGTGAACGAGACACCGACCGACGACCCGAGCGACGGCGGGTCGGTCGTAAACGCATCGACCGTCTCGTCGCCGACCGACAGTGAGACGCGGAAGGTGGCGTCCTCGCGAACCACCTGCTCGACGGTCGCGGTGACATCGGCAGTCCCGTTCCCGATCCGGACGTCTTCGGGCCGGATGGACAACCATTCCGCATCGGCGGTGGCGCCGACTGCCTCACGAACGCCATCAGCCGCCAGCGACAGACAGTTGCTTCCCGTAAACCGGGCGACGAACGGTGACGTCGGCCGTTCGAACACGTCGGCAGGGGTCCCACGCTGGATGATGTCGCCGTCGTTCATCACCATGATGCGGTCGGCGACCGTCCGGGCCGTCGTCCGGTCGTGTGTCACGTAGACGGCCGTCACCCCGTCGAGGACCTCTAACATGTCCTGCCGGAGGCTGGTACGGGTCGGCACGTCCAGGGACGCGAGTGGCTCGTCCAACAGGAGAATCTCGGGCTCGACGTACAGGGCGCGAGCCAACGCCACCCGCTGTTTCTCGCCACCCGAGAGGGTCGGTGGATAGCGATCCACGAGGTCGGCGATACCGAGGTCGGCGAGGAGCGTCCCGGCGTCGCCGGTCTCGTCGCGATACCGGCCGCCGTAGCGGACGTTTTCGGCGACCGTCATGTGTGGAAACAGCGCGTAATCCTGGAAGACGAACCCGAAGTTCCGTGCTTCCGGCGCCACCCCAGTGAGTTCCACGTCGTCGAGGGTCACCGCACCGTCATGGGGGTGGAACCCGGCAATCGTCTCCAGGAGTAGCGACTTCCCGCTGCCACTCGGTCCCAGGACTACGGCCGTGTCATCGCGCACAACCTCGAAGGCAACGTCGACGCTGAACGGCTTCGCGCCCCGAGCAGTGAACGTCGCGGTGATGTCGGCCGCGAACGTCACGCTATCCCCCCCGTCGACGGCGTATCGTCGTAGGCGAGCCACCGAAGCAGCAGGAAGACAACCGTCGAGAGCGCAAGCAACAGGAAGGTAACCGCACCGCTCTGGTCGAGCCCACCGGTGAGATACGCTTTCTGGATGAACACGGGGGCGTGCTGGGTCGTCACTTTCGAGCCCGCGGGCGGATAGAAGAAACGGACGCTGTATGCGACAATGGCGACCGCGCCGAACTCGGAAACCGCCCGTGCCCACGCGAGGACGCCGCCGGTGATGATTCCGCGAAGCGCCAGCGGCCCCGTAACGCGCCGGAACGTCTCGAATCGACTCGCCCCGTGAATCCGTGACGCGTATTCGACCCGATTGTCGATCGCCTCGAACGCCTCCCGCGCGCTGTTGACCGCGAACGGGGCGCTCACAAACACCATCGCCAGGACGAACCCGACCATCGTCCCGAGCACGGACAATTGCGGGAACACGCCGCCCTGGCCGAATCCAAACAGGACGAGAATGCCCGCTGCGGAGTGGGGGACGACGAGTGGCAGGTCGACAAGGCTCTCGACGAGCGAGCGCCCGGGGAACCCTCGCGCGAGGACGAGTGCGAGCGGCACGCCGAAGATGAGGCTCCCGAGCGCCGCCAGCAACGGCCCGTACACCGACAGGTAGAGCATCCGATGGACGTCAGGATCGAGCGCCTGCTCGACGATCAGCGACGGTCGCTGGCGGGCGACGAACATCGCCAGGGGCAACCCGACTGCGAGCAGGAGTACGCTGCCGAGGACGGCAGCGGCAATGCCGAACGCCCCTTCGTCGGCGGCGTAGGCCGTCCCGAGCACGCTCACCAGGACGAAGCCAGCGTACGCCGTTGGGATGCCAGCGGTGTAGGTGGCCGCGAACGCGAGGAGTTGGACGAGGAGGAAGGCCAGCACGAGCGCCCCACGTGGTAGCCCATCGAGCGTGGCGAGCCGACCGAAACGGGAATCTGCGGTTCCTGATGACATGGAAGCGACTGGGAGGAATCTCTCCGTTCTACAACTTTAGTGGTCCGAGATTGGATTTTGCGGTCGCGTGCTCTCTGAGATCCGACGGGACCCCATCCTCACCGGACTGTGGCACAACTGCGGGCTCGACTGGCACGAGTCCCTGGGCCGTGAGAATCTGCTGTCCCTCACCGCTGATCATGAACTCGACCCACTTCGCGCCGAGCTCTGGCGCGTCAGCGACGCCCGGCACTGTGAGCCCGTAGGCGATTGGCGCACCGGTGAACGTCCCGGAGTCGGTTTCGACCGTCGCCTTCGCGTAGTGGTCGGCGTACTCGCTCGTCGCCTTCGAGAGGTCGACCTCCGGCTGGAGATCGATCCAGGGCAGCTCCGGGGTAGAACTGATCGACTGGTAGTAGAGAGCGTAGTCGAGTTTGCCCGACTCGAGCTGGCCTTCCAGGTTCGTCTCGGTCCCGGTCGGCACGGTCGAGTTCTCCCGGAGCTTCTGATACGTCGAGTCGCCGTACAGTTTCGATCCGTCGAACTCGATGGCGCCGAGCTGTTGAGCCATGACTGCGCGGTAGCCCCCGGGGTCGACGGCGGGGTCACTGTGCCCGATCGTGACGCCCTCGCGCGAAAGCACTTCCCACCAGTTGTCCGTGCTGATGTCGTCGGCTCCCTTCGAGTCCTCGCGGTACTGAATCGACATGGCGTTGGTCGTGAAGACCGTGTACCAGTTGCCGTCGTCGGGGAGCACGCGGTCCCGGATGAGCCGGAAGTCCGACACCCCCAGGATGTCTGCTTTCCGGCCTTGCTGGGTGATTTTCTTCGTGGATGCGACGGAGCCTTTCGCCTCACGGTTGACCTCGACACCGTACTTCTCCTCGAATGTTGGCTCGGCCGCGCTGAACGGCGGTTCGAGACTACCCGCGTGGAAGACGGTCAGCGAGTCGGCCATCGACGATGTCGCCCTCCCGCTGGACGTGGCGGTCGACTCTACACCACTGCCGCTTGTGCCCGGTGAACCGGTGCATCCCGCAAGCGCGACCGTCCCGGCCGCGCCAACCCCGCTCAGGAACCCGCGCCGTGACCGCCCGCCTGCGAGTCGGTGCCACTCACGCCGTTGCGGTTCACGGCGTTGTTTCGGCATAGATACATCCCCGTTGTATTGGTGGTGGAATAACGCTTTTGGTCGGCGTTCGCGTACCGCTTTGCATGGAGATCGACGTTCGAACGGAGTTCGACGCCTACATCGGGAGCGACGATGTGACCCTCGATGTCCGGGACGTGTCCCTGTTACGGGCGATTGACGACGAGGGGTCGTTGAACGCGGCGAGCGATGCCCTGGGTCGGTCATACGCCCACGCACAACGGCGGATCGTCGAACTGGAGGAAGCCTTCGGCTCGCTCGTTGAGCGACACCGTGGTGGGACCGAGGGCGGGGGAAGCGAACTGACCGAGACTGCCGAAGCCGTACTGGCGGCGTTCGACCGTGCACAGACGAGTTTTGCAGGGGTCGCCGAGGTCACCGAAACCGTCCTCTCGGGGACGGTCGTTGATCGTGACGGGGAACTCGCAACCGTCGAGACGGCCGCCGGGCGACTCCGCGCTCTCGTTCCGCCCGTCGGTGATGGCAGCGTTCAGGTGACGGTCCGGGCCGATGCTGTGACGCTCCACCGGTCGACCGATGCGCCAGTCCCGGAAGACACGAGCGCGCGAAATCAGTTTGCCGGGACGGTGCGCGGCATCGAAGGAGGCCAGCAGGTTGCGCGTGTCGCCGTGGATATCGGGGCCGAAGAACCGATTTTGGCGCTGGTGACCGGAGACAGTCGCGAGACACTCGCGCTTGCTGAGGGACGCGAGGTCGTCGTCTCGTTCAAGGCGACAGCCACACGCGGGGTTTTCATCAAGCCGAAATAAACGATACCTATCCACCCGGTCACGGTCCACTCAACGACAACGTCAGCGGAGACAGCGCATCCGCAGGTAGCGGATGGTTTCGAGACAATCTGCGACATCCGAGAGGGCCGGGGTCACTGTCTCCACCCGGTCGGCGTACAGGTACTGGAGCAGGCTGGTACCGTCCACGCCGGCAATCTTTCTCACGGAGCGGCCGTGTATCGTCGCCTGGCGGCGGTTCGCCAGGTCGGTACACTGGCTTTCCAGACTCGCCAGCGTCTCGTCGACCTGGCCCAACTGGACGCTTCTCGGGGCTTCGTCGATGCGTGTCGCGAGCTCGGCCACACGCGACTCGACCCCGTTCAGTTCCTCGCCGATTTCGCACAGTGACTCCCGCTCCTGGTCGAGATGGCCGAGAAAGTCGTTGCGGTCGTCCCTCGCGCGTTCGCTTGCGGCACACAGTGCGTCCGACAACTGCGGGGGCAGGACCTGCCCGTTGGTGACGTGTCCGGCCAGTGTCTCCCCGAGTTCGACTGCCATGCTCTCCCCGAGCGTGTCGCCGTACTCCCGGTCGTAGTGAGGCACGGCCATCACCGTCTCGCGGTAGGCCGTCCGGACTGCTCGCAACCCCTCCGACGGCGTCGACTCCCGCATGGTTGCGACTGCCGGTCCGCCGGCCGGGTTCGATTCGACCGTCGCCTGGCTGTTGGCACCCATCTCGCGGACGCGAGCGAGGAATCGCTCGAAGGCCACCCGCTCGCGCTCGACGAGTCTCGCTTCCTTGTCGAGGACTTCCTTCGCGCGCTCGATTCTCGGTTGTGTCGTGCGGACCATAGATTCTCGGTTCGTTCGCTCGGAGGGGCGGCACACTCACTAAAGACCGCTGCTATGAGGGGTATAGCAGGGTCAATAGCCGAACGTATATCCACAGACGCACGACCGTATCACGCCAGCAACGACCCGAGGCGTTCGTTGAGAAACGGGGACAGCACGACAAAGGGAATCGCCCCCAGCAGGAGGCCGTGAGTGACTGTGTTACCAAAAATACTGAGTGTCACACTCGCTGGTCCAACTTCCGGTCGGAAGATGGCGAACGCAAGTCCTTCGAACACTGCCTGCACGAACGCACCGAGCAGCGCGGCGACGACGATAGTCCGCCGACTGGTGGGATCGGACGCGACCCCGTGCAGGTACCAGCCGAACACGTAAAACCCGAACGCGTATCCGAGGAACCCGAACGGGTCGTCCAGTTCGTATCCTTCGAAAACGTCGAGAAACCCTTCACCGAGTGCACCCCCGAGTGCGACCGAGACGGTCGGAACGCCGAAGGGGACGGCACCGATCAGCAGATAGATTATGA
>CAZUWC010000020.1:0-13244 GCA_964623935.1 uncultured Halobacteriales archaeon | reverse complement strand
AAGCAACGCATCTTCGAAAGGTTGACCTACGCCAGGGCGGTACCGGAGGTATGGAACTGCGGGTCATCGAGAAGGAGGACGCGGAACTCTCTATCGAGATCGCGGGCGAGGACCACACCTTCATGAACGTCCTGAAGGGGGCGCTGCTGGAGACGGAGGGGGTCACCGCCGCGACCTACGACATGAACCCCGAGCAGTCGGGCGGACAGACCGACCCCGTGCTCACGATCAAGACCGAACCGGACGTCGACGCGCTGGACGCCCTCGAGGACGGCGCCGGGCGCGTCATCGAGAAGTCCGAGGGCTTCCGCGAGGCCTACCACGCTGCAGTCTAGCAGGTGAACTGCGTGAGGTAGGTCGTCCCGTCGGGAGCGACGTGGACGTCGACGCCGATCAGCGACCGCTCGGCCGTCGCGAGGTCCCCCTCCTGGAGACGCGCGTCGACCAGCGCTGCGGCCAGCGCCCGGTCCGAATCCGCGGCGTCCAGCCCCGCGCTCGGGTCCAGTCGCACGATGGCGGGCGTCACCTCGCGCGGGTCACAGGGCCCCGAGAGCGCGTCGGTTAGCTGCCCCCGGTCGGGAAACTCGCCGTCGCCGTGCTCGGCGTTCACGACGCGCTTGTTGGCGAAGGCGGCCACCTCGTCGACGTCCGCGTCCCGCTCCACCGTCGAGAGCCCGGCCGCCCCCCGGCGGTCGTTCAGTTCCTCGACGTAGGCCGTCTCGACGGCCGAAAGCGACCGGTCGCCCGCGGTCTCGGCGTCGCCCGGGACGTCCCCCAGGGGCGGGAGGCCGGGCGAGATTCCCGGGACGTAGACGACGCCGGTCACACCGAGAACGAACACGCCCGCCAGCGCGAGGACGACGGCTGCGCCCGCGAGATAGCGGGGGGTCAGCAGGTCCAGGTAGCCCGGTGCCGAGAGTTCGTCCTCGTCGACGTACTGCTGTTCGCGGACGAGCTTGTGGTTGCCACACCGGCTGCAGGGGGGTGCGTGCTTGGTGTGGTTGCGGCCACACTCGGTGCAGACCCACACGGTCGTCGACTCGGGCCCCCCGCCCTCGCTGAGGTCCGTCTGCTGGACGACAGCCTTCTCGAAACTGCCGTGTCCGCAGTTGTCACACGGCGGGTCGTCCTCCTCGTGGGGTTTGCCACACCACTCGCACCGCCATTCCATCGCCACGGGGTAGCCGCCGCCGGGCGAAAAGGCTGGCGTCTGCGGGCGGGCCGGTGGTCCGTGGCCGGGCTACCCGGGTGGGGCCGTCGTCACCGGTACCGGCGGTGGAGCAGGTAGCCCACGACGAGTGCGACCAGCGGGGGGACGGCACCGGCGACTGCCGGCAGCCCGTAGAGTGTCTCGACGACCGGCGCGAACACCCCCCGAGGGCTCTCCCGGAGTTCGGACGGCGTCGTCGGCACGAGCCCCAGGTACAGCGACAGAAGAAAGAGGTAGCCAGCAGCGGCGAGCGCACGGTCGTAGGCCACCGAGGAGACGTGCCGGCGGTGCCGGCGCGCGACGAGGATGACCGGCGCCATCAGCGGGAACACCACCAGAAAGCCCAGCAAGAGTACGAACGACCGGGCGAAGGTGAACGTCCCGCCGGGCCCGCCCGCTGTGTTGGCGACCACGCCGACGACCGCGAAGGTGAACAGCACCGCGATCAGCGCCGTCGCCAGCCCACCCAGCAGGACGTAACTCCGGAACACCCGCGAGGAACTCCGGCGGAAGGCGTACGGGTAGGTGCCAAGCACCCCGCCGTATCCGTCGCCGTTGGCGTCGCCCCCGTCCCCGTCACTGGTGCCATCACCTGCCGCGCCGTCGTTGTCATCGGCCCCGACCGTCCCGTCGTCGCTCATCGTCGGACGTTGGATCGGTCCGCGCAAAAACGACGCGGTACGGACCGCACAGTGGCGGACGCCAGACCTAACACCCCACCCGCCGACCCCCCGCGTATGCGAGTCGACATGGGCAACGCGCTGGCCTCGGTGGCGGACCCGGGCGTCGGCGAGGACACACTCCACAGGCTGGACGAGCGGGTCGCGGCCGCTCACGACCGGATCGCGACGGGCATGGCCGACGACGAGTTCGGGTACACGGCGCTGGGGCTCCCCGAGCGCACCGACGCGGCCGCCATCGAGGCGGCAATCGCACCCCTCGCCGACAGCGAGGCGGTCCTGACGGTGGGTATCGGCGGGAGCGCGCTGGGTGCGGCCACCGTCTCGACCGCGCTCGGGGCCGGCGGGGCCGACCACTACGTCCTGGACAACGTCGATCCGTCCGAGGCGGCGGCGACCCTCGACGCGCTCCCCCTGGCCGAGACGGCGGTCAACGTCGTCTCGCGCTCGGGGACGACCGCGGAGACGCTCGCGAACTTCCTCGTCGTTCGTGACGCGATGGAGGCGGCGGGCGTCGACTGGACCGACCGCACGGTCGTGACCACCGGCGAGTCGGGGCCCCTCCGGGACCTCGCCGACGAACACGCCCTCCCAGCACTGGACGTGCCCGAGGGTGTGCCGGGACGGTTCTCCGCGCTGTCGGCGGTCGGACTCGTGCCCGCGGCGATCCAGGGCCACGACGTCGAGGCGGTGCTCGCGGGTGCCCGGGCGGCGATGGACGGGCTCGCGGGCTCACTCTCGGAGTGTCCGGCCTACGCCTACGGCGCCGTCGCGTACGCACTGGACGTCCGCGGCGCGTCGGTGAACGCGGTGATGCCCTACGCGGAGAGTCTCGAACCGTTCGCGGAGTGGTTCGCACAGCTGTGGGCCGAGAGCCTCGGCAAGGACGGCCTCGGACAGACCCCCGCCCGTGCGCTCGGGGCGACCGACCAGCACTCACAGCTGCAACTCTACAGGGCCGGCCCGCGGGACAAACTGGTCACGCTGGTCCGGCCACGGGAGCGGCCCGACCGTCCCATCCCCGAGACCGGCATCGCGGACCTGGCGTACCTCGGGGGGGCCGACCTCGGGGAACTGCTCGACGCGGAGTTCGAGGCCACCGAGGCGAGTCTCGCCGCCGCCGGCCGGCCGAACGTCCGCGTCGAGATCGACCGCGTCGACGCCCGCGGAGTGGGCGACCTCCTCTACAGCATGGAGGCTGCCTGCGTCCTCGCGGGGGAACTCTACGGGGTCGAGACGTTCACACAGCCGGCCGTCGAGTGGGGCAAGCGGGCCGCCCGCGGGCTGCTGGGCGGCGGTGACTTCCCGGAGGCCGAGGCCGTCGCCGAGAAGGAACGGCTGGTCGTGGATTGACCGGGGTGGCGGTGGGACCGCCGACCGGTCCGGGACTCATAGCCGGCAGTATCAGACGGCTGTGCCCAGAGTGCGCCAGCAACCGGTGGTCTCAAAGGCGTTCAGGCCCAAGTAGGCGTGATGGCATCGGACACGGGAATTGGCGACGTGAGACCGCCAGACGGGGACCCGCCGCTGTACAAGTTCGGCACCAGCGAGGAGCGCGTCCGGAGTCTCGTCCACTCGGTCGCGATCGTGCTCGCGGCGTTCGTCGCCGGCATCGCCCTCGCCATCGGCGGCATCCGGCTACTCGCCCAGGTGGGTGTCGTCGCCACGGGTGCGGACTCGCTGCCGCCGCTTGCGTCCGCGGTCGCCGCCGCACTGCAGTTTATCGGCTTCCTCCTCGTGGGCGGGTGGTACGTCCACTGGCAGGAGTCGGTGGACCTCTTCGATATCCGCCTGCCGTCGTTGCGCGAGGTCGGGTGGGCGATCGCGGGGCTGATCGCGCTGTTCGTCCTCCTGAATATCGTCAGCGTCATCATCGAGACGCTGGGCGTCCAGACGGCCGAGAACGCGGCCATCACGCAGGGCCGGGAGAACCCACAGCTGTTCCTCTATCTCATCGGCGTGACCATCCTGCTGACTGCACCGGCCGAGGAACTCCTCTTTCGGGGGCTCGTCCAGGGGCTGTTCCGCCAGGCCTACGGCGTCGTCCCCGGCATCCTGGTCGCGTCCGCGATGTTCGGCGTCGTCCACTGGGTCGCACTCACCGGCGCCGGCAGCCGCCTCACCTACATCGCCGTCGCCGGCGTCCTGGGAATCGTCCTCGGCGCACTCTACGAGAAAACCGAGAACCTCGCAGTCCCCATCCTCATCCACGGCCTCTACAACGCCATCCTCTTCTCGGTCGCCTATCTCGTGGCGACCGGACAGGTCGAGATGCCGGTGTAGACGGGGGTTTCCCGGCCGCGTCTGACAGGCGTCTGATGGGATACTAAGTGGACAGGAGCCGACAGATCGGACGATGCCGACCCGTTTTACCGTCGTGTGTGACGACGACGTGGCCGAGCAGGTCGGGGACCTGGCCCGGCAGTACGACCTCACCGAGGAGGAGGTCCTCCGGCAGCTGATCGAACTCGGTCTGGGGGACGTCGACGGGAAAGCGCGGGCCTGATAGGGCCGTATGACGCCGGTCACGCGGGGTTCTTCCGCGAGAGTCCGCTCCCACAGACCGGACAGCGGTCGTGGTCTTCGTCGAACTCGCGGCCACACCCCTGGCACTGGAAGGTCCAGGCGCGCTGTTCGGCGATCCCCTCGCGGTCGATGACCTCGACGGGAACCTCCAGTTTCTCGGCGACGTTTTGCATCGCGTAGTCGTCGGTGACGAGCAGTCCGTCCAGTTCGAAGGCGGCGGCGACGAGTCGGATGTCGGTCCGGGACAGTTCCCCGAAGTCGCCCGTCTCGCGGGCGGCGCGCTCGATGCGCTCGACGGTCTCGCTGTCGGGGATGTGGAGGTGCATCCCCGAGCCCTCCATCGCGTCGAAGCGGTAGGCGCTCTCGTCTTCGAGTTCCTCCCGGACCAGCGGGATGGTCGCGATGCGCTCGTCGGTGTGGTAGTCGTTGATGAACGCAGAGGAATCGAGGACGTGCATGCCGCTACCGTTCGATGATCATGTGGTCTTTGACTGCCTGTACGCGCCCGACCGGGATGCGCATGCGCCCCGCGTCGTCCACCTCGAACTCAGTGTCGACGCCGCGCTCTTCGTTCGGTTCGACAAGCAGGTGTTCGAGACGGCCCGTGTCGATGTCCATCGTGATGTTGTACAGCATACCGAGCTCGGCCCCGTCCGAACCCATGACGGCCTTCCCCGAGAGGTTCTCGGCGAGTATCTCTGCCATGCGCCGGTGTACCGACCGGACGCACATAAACGCCACGGGGTGTCTGACGGTCCTCAGGCCAGTTTCCGCGGGAGCCAGCCGCCGGCGGCGCGGTCGAGGTGGATGTCGACACGGCGGACGCCGTCGACAGTCTCGACGGTGATGTCGCCGCCGTTGGAGTCGACCAGCCAGTAGACCAGCCACAGTTCCAGCCCCAGCCCGTGTTCGAGGGCGGTCTCGGCGCCGTTGGTGACCGCCGAGAGGTCGGCCTCGGGGAGTGCCCAGTCCCGGTCCTCGACGCGGAGCGCGACCGTCGTCGCGTCGGTCTCCAGCGAGACACACAGTTCCGGGCTGTCGGCGTTCTCGGCCGCGCTCTGGATGATGTTGTCGAGGACGAGTTCGAACTCCCCGTCGATCCGGGCGACGGCATTGTCGGGCAGGGCGGTCTCGATGGCGACGGGGTACTCGGCCCGGAGCCGCTCGACGCGGCGGTCGACGAGGGCCGTCAGGTCGACCGGTCCCGGCGGCGCCCCGTTCCCGTCGACGGTGGCGCTGACCTTCCGGACCTTGTCGGTCAGGTCGACCAGCGACTCGATCCGGTCTCTGGCGCGTCCGAGGCGCTCGCGCTGGTCGGGGCTGGCGTCGGCGCTGGCCTCCAGTTCGTCGAGCAGACACAGGACGACGGACATGTCGTTGCGGAGGTTGTGGCGCAGGACGCGGTGGAGGACCTGGTTGCGAAGCGTCAGCCGGTGGTTCGTCCGGCGGAGTTCGCGGACGACGCCCGCCAGTCCGCCCGCGACGGTGAGCGTCCCCAGGCCCGTCACGAGGAGGAACGTCTCCGCCGAGGAGAACGCCACCTCGGGGACGGTCTCGAGGACGACGACGAAGACCGATCCGAACCCGAGGGCGACGGCGCTGTAGACTGCGACCGTCCAGACCTGCTCGTCGCCGAACCCGATCCGGTGGAACCAGTAGACGGAGGCGACGAGCGCCACGACCGGGACTGCGCCGGCGGTCCCCCACAGCATCGCGGCCGGCCCGTCGAGCACCAGTCGCCCGACGAGGACCAGCCCCAGCAACAGCCCGGTCGCGGCGATGTAACTCTCGCCGAGAGCGCGCTTCGTCACTTCCATCCGAGCGACCGACATCGTGGACACCTTGTAGCTCCCGGACTAGTCTGCGTTTTTACTTTACAAGTTTCATTCGTAATAATTCTATCGGCCGTCACAGCTGTCTTTATCTACAGCTCAAAAGCTGTAAAACTACCTTTTGAGGCCCTCAAAGACTGGTTTTCGACGACCACACTCGCTGCGCGACTCTCGAACCGGATGCCCAAAATTATCAAATTTGATAATAAAAGTCAAGGCAGATTATATTACTCGACTACGGGTCGGGCACCGGACGGGGCGGATACGTCCGGGCGCTCGTCGCTGCTCATACTGTCGGCTATAACTTCGTGAGCGATTTCGCGCCCCCGGGTGGGGCGAAACTGCTCACGGGCTTATAGCCGACAGTATCAGAAGAACGGCGAGGGGTCGTCGTGGCCGAAGGTGACGCGGGCCTCGTCGGCGATGGTGCGGACGTGGGTTGCCATCCGCCCCGCCTCGCGGGCCCGTTCTTCGAGCGCCGGGACCTCCTCGCTGTGCAGGTAGGCCGGGACGAGGACGACCTCCCGCGAATCCGGCGCCTCGTTGACGACCAGCAGGAAGCGGCTGCCCTCGGACTCGGCGCGGTAGAGTTCAGTCGTCTCGAAGGTGGCGTCGGCGGCCAGCGTCCGCAACTCGGCGAACTCGTTGTCGGGGACGACGGCGACGAGGCCGAACTCCTCGCCGGTCGCCACCTCGACCTCGGCGGTGTGGAGGGCCAGCGCGTCCCACCCCGACTCGCGGTACTCGGCGGCGGTCGCGCGGGCATCCGCGAGCAGGTCTTCCCAGCGGTCGGCGACGACCGCCGGGGGCAAGTCCGGGTCCCTGGACACACCCCGAAGCGGTGCGACGCCCCCAAAAGGTCACCGGTCTTCCAGGAGGTGACAGGTCGCGCGCTCGCCTGCGGGGTGGGTGGTCTCGCAGACACTCTCGTAGCGGTCCCGGAGCGTCGCCGCCGCCTCAGCCTCGTTCCCCTCGGCGACCGCGGCGAGGGCGTCCCGCACGGTGCTCGCGTGGTCGGCCGGCAACTCCACCGCCACGACGCGGTCCTGGAGGCGCCGGGCGACCGTCTCGGGGCCCCCGTCTCCGGCGGTCTCCCTGCGGACCTGCGCGACCGGCAGCGACCCTTCCTCGACGCGCCCGCGCAGGTCCATCACTGCCCGATACGCGTCCTGGGAGAGGTCACAGTCCTCGGGCGGGATGACCTCGGGACACCGCGTGCGGAACCGACAGCCAGAGGGCGGGTCCCGTGGCGAGGGCACGTCGCCGGAGAGGATCTCGACGTCCCGATCGCGCTCGGCCGTGTCGACGCGGGGCACGCTCTCCAGCAACGCCCGCGTGTACGGGTGCTGGGGGTCCGAAAAGAGGTCCGCGGCCGGCGCCACCTCCACGAGTTCGCCCAGGTACATCACGGCCACGCGGTCACAGACGTGCCGGATCACGCTCAGGTCGTGGCTGATGAACAGGTAGGTCAGCCCCATCTCGGCCTGGAGGTCGGAGAGGAGGTTCAGGATCTGAGCCTGGACGCTCACGTCGAGCGCGCTGGTCGGTTCGTCCAGCACCACGAACTCGGGTTCGAGCGCGAGCGCGCGAGCGACGCCGACCCGCTGGCGCTGCCCGCCCGAGAACTCGTGGGGGTACCGTTCGAGCTGGTCGGCCGAGAGCCCCACCCGCTCGACCAGGTCGGCTGCCCGCTCGTGGCGCTCCTCGGCGGTGCCGACGCCGTGGATGGCCAGTGGCTGGCGGACGATCTCCCCGACGGTCATCCGTGGGTCGAGACTCGAGAAGGGGTCCTGGAAGACGATGCCCGCCCGCCGGCGGAAGGACGTGAGGTCCCCGTACTCCGCGAGGTCCTCGCCGTCGAAGCGGACCGTCCCGCCGGTGGGCTCCTGGAGGCGCAACACCGTCTCGCCGACGGTCGACTTGCCACACCCGGATTCGCCGACCAGGCCCAGCGTCTCCCCCTCGCGGATGTCGAAGCTGACCCCGTCGACCGCCCGCACTGCCGTCGGCTCCCCGCCAAGCAGGCGGTCGAGCAGCGTGTCCGCCTCGTAGAAGTACTTCTCCAGGCCTCGCACCTCCACCAGCGGCGTCTCACCCGTCCCCGCAGTCGCCGGCCGCGGGCCGTAATCGGTGCCTCCGGCGTCGTCCCCCTCGTCTCCGCTCCCCCACTCGCTGCCCTCGTCCGTGCGGGCGGTCCCGGGGCGCTCACTCATCGAAGTACCCCTCCGGGAGTGCCTCGTCCGGGTCGTACTCGTGGTCGGCCAGGTAGCACTTGGCGGTGTGCTCGCCGTCGTCATCTGGCCCCGTCCCCGGGCCGGCGGTGTCGGTGCCGTCGCTCGCACCGTCGACTGCGAAATCGGGGGGTTTGGAGAGGCACTCCTCCATGGCCTTCGGGCACCGGTCGGCGAAGTAACACCGGTCGGGCATCTCCGCGTCGACGAGGTCGGGGACGTTCCCGGGGATGGGGTCGAGGCGCTCGCGTGCCCCCTCGAGGTCGGGGCTGGACCCCAGCAGGCCCTGCGTGTAGGGGTGGACCGGGTGGTCGAAGACGTCGGCGAGCGAGCCGCGTTCGACGAACTCGCCGGCGTACATCACCCCGACGCGGTCACACAGCCGGGCGATGACCCCGAGGTTGTGCGTGATGAGGATGGTCGTCATCCCTCGCTCCTCCTGGAGGCGGGAGAGCCGGTCCAGAATCTGGGCCTGGATGGTCACGTCCAGCGCCGTAGTGGGTTCGTCGGCGATGAGGACGTCGGGTTCGCCGGCGAGCGCCTGCGCGATCATCGCCCGCTGGAGCATACCCCCGGAGAACTGGTGGGGGTACTCCTCGGCGCGTTCCTCGGGGTCGGGGATGCCGACCTGGTCGAGCAACTCGACGGCGCGGTCGTGGCTGTCGGGCCGGACGAACTCCCGGGAGTCGAAGACCATCCCGGCGAGCATCGACCCGACGCCGAAGCCTTGCGTCCGCGAGCGCGTCGACCGCGGGTTCGCGCTGGCGCGGCGCTGCACCTCGACGGCCTCGGCGATCTGTTCGCCGACGGTCAGCGAGGGGTTCAGGCTGCTCATCGGGTCCTGGAAAATCATCCCGAAGGAGGGACCACGCAGCGACCGCCGCACCCGTTCGGGGACCTGGCGCAGGTCCACGTAGTCGCCGTCGACGGCCCCGGGGTGGTCGTCGGCCACCGCGGCGGCCAGGTCGGCGTCCCGGTAGCGGATCTCGCCGGCCGTCACGCGGCCGGGCGACTCCACGAGGTCGACCAGCGAGAGCGCGGTGACGCTCTTGCCCGACCCGCTCTCGCCGACGATCCCGAAGACCTCGCCCTCGCCGACGGTGAAATCGACCGACTCGACGGCGTTGACGGTCTCTTCCTCCATGAAGAAGCGCGTGCTGAGGTCCCGCACCTCGAGGATCGGGTCGCTCATCTCAGACGCCACCTCCCCCCTCCTCGCCGCCGATGTCGGGGTCCAGGGCGTCCCGGAGCCAGTCGCCCACGAGGTTCAGCCCCACCACGGTGACCACGATGGCGAGGCCGGGCATGGTCGCGATCCACCACGACGTCGAGAGGTACTGCCGGCCCAGCGCGATGTCGAACCCCCAGGACAGCGACGTGCCCGAAAAGCCCAGAAACGAGAGGGCGCTCTCCAGCAGGATGATCGCCGCCACCTGGATGGTCCCGAGGACGATCAGCGGCGTGATGGCGTTGGGCAGGACGTGGTTGCCGATGATGTACCGGTTGCTCGCCCCCACCGACTTCGCCGCTTTGACGTACTCCTGGCCGCGCAGCGAGATGGCCTCCCCGCGGGCGACGCGGGCGAACCACACCCAGTTGACCAGCGCCACGACGACGATGACAGTCCCCGGGACGGTGACGTTCTCGGGCATCCCGGTCGGGAGCCCCAGCGCCGACCGCACGACGGGCGCGAACCCGGAGACGACCAGCGGGTCGGGGATCGCGAGGCTGGCCGTGCCCCACACCCCCACGAGCGCGATGGCCAGCACCAGCGACGGGAACGCGAGCATGATGTCGGCACTGCGCATCAGGGCGTCGTCGACGCGGTCGCCGTAGTAGCCCGCGGTCAGGCCGACGGTGACGCCGAGCAGCGCCGCGAGCAGGGTGCCGACGATTCCGACGATCATCGAGGTCCGGGCCCCGTAGACGACCCGCGAGAGGACGTCCCGGCCGTTGCCGTCGGTGCCCAGCGGGTGGGACAGCGTCGCGTTCCGGTAGACGGTGCGGTTCTCGGTGACGATCTCGCCGTCCTCGAAGACGACGCTGCCGTTCTCCTGGACCGGCACCTCCTCGATCGAGGTGGTCGTGAACCCGAGCGGGGGCTGCTGGGAGGTCGAGAGGTTCTGCCCGGTCGGGTCGTGGGGGGCGACCAGCGGCGCGAACGTCGCCATCAACAGCACGAAGACGATGATGGCGATGCCCAGTTTCGCCAGCACGCTCTCCCGGAGTTCGCGCCTGAGGTTCCGGCGGGTGCGTGGCGAGATCATTCCGCTCCCACCTGCGGGTTGACGTAGGCGTACAGCGCGTCGACGAGGATGTTGAGGACGACGAACCCGACGCCGATGACGATGATCGACCCCTGGACGACCGGCCAGTCACGCGCCTGGATGCTGACGATCACGACCGTTCCCAGCCCCGGCCAGTCGAAGACGGCCTCCGTGATGACGGCGCCGCCGATGAGCGTCCCGAGTTGCAGGCCCAGCACGGTGACGATGGGGATGAGCGTGTTCCGCAGCGCGTGCTTGTACCGCACGAGCGCCTCGGGCAGGCCCTTCGCGCGGGCGGTCCGCACGTAGGACTCGCCCAGTTCCTCCAGCATGCCACTCCTGGTCAGCCGGGTGATGAGCGCGGTGAAGTACGTCCCCAGCGTGACCGCCGGGAGGACGATGTGGTACAGCCACGCGCCAAACTGGTCGAGGGCTGCGCCGAACTCGGCGGCCAGCAGGGCTCCGCCGACTGCGACCAGCCCCCCGTTCGGGCGCCCGCTCGTGGGGAACAGGCCGAACTGGACCGCGAGCACGAGGATGAGCATGATGCCCAGCCAGAAGTTGGGCGTGCTGATGCCCACGAGCGAGAAGAGTGTCGCGCCGTAGTCGGCGGGCTCGTGGCGCCGGGTGGCGCTGATGACACCCAGCGGGATGGCGATGAGGATGGCGACGACCGTCGCCGCGACGGCCAGTTCGAGCGTCGCGGGGATCTTCGAGAGGACCCGCCCGCTCGCCGGCGTGCGCGTCACCAGCGACGTCCCCATGTCGCCGGTGGGCAACCCCACGAGGTAGTCGACGTACTGGACGTAGATGGGCTGGTCGAGTCCGAGTTCCCTGACGACCTGCTGGCGGGTCTCCTGGCTGACGTCCGGGGGCAGGAGGACGTTCTCGGGCTGGCCCGGCGAGATGAACCGGAGGCCGAACACGACGGTGACGACGCCCCAGATGACGAACACCCCCTGGAGCGCGCGCCGCAGCAGGAACCGGGCCAGCGACATCGGCCGGCTACGACGAGGGCGACATCTCGTAGGCGTCGATGCGCTCGTCGCTGCGGGCCGACCAGTCCAGCCGTTCGCTGGCGCCGTAGACGCTGAACTGCCTGTTGAGGAAAATCCAGGGCGCCCGGTCGTGGATAATTCGGTTGGTCTCCTGGAGTGTCGACTCGCGCTCGTCGGCGGCCTGGTTGCCCGCCTGCTCCAGCAACTGGTCGACCTCCTCGTCGCTGTAACTCGTCAGCGCGCCGTCGGTGGCGAGCAGCGCCGTGATGACGAGGCCGCCGTCGAAGGTCGCCTCGCCCCAGCCGATGAGGTACCAGGCGGGTTTGTCCTCGATGTTGCCCGTCAGGAGTTCGTCGACGAGCGACCCGAAGTCGCGCTGGTTGACCGACGCCGAGACGTTCGAGAGATCGTCGATGTAGCCGGCGACCGCCTGGGCGATCTCCAGGTCCTTCAGGTACCGGCCGACCGGCGTGTGCAACTCGATCTCGGCGCCGGCGTACCCGCTCTCCTCGACGAGTTGCTCGGCCTGGTCGGGGTCGAAGGGGTAGGGGTCGACGTCGGGGTTGTGCCCGACGAACCCCTCCAGGGTGGGCTGGCCGGTCTGGGCCCCGAACCCGTCGAGCACGTTCCCGACGATGGATTCGAGGTCGATGGCGTAGTTCATCGCCTGCCGGAAGCCCTGGTCGTCGAAGGGTTCGAGGTCGTAGCGCATCGCGTTGTAGATGATGCGCGTACTCGGTGCTGCCTCGATGCGCGCGACGTCCGCGTCCCGGACGCGGGTGACCTCCTGGGGCGGGACGTTCACCACGACGTCGGACTCCTCGTTGAGGAGTTTGTTGACGCGCGTGCTCGATTCGGAGGCGGCGTCGAAGGTCACCTGCGACACCTCGGCGGGGTCGCCCCAGTAGTTCTCGTTGCGGGCCAGCACGACCTGTTCGCCCTCGGTGTAGCTGTCCAGCCGGAAGGGACCGGTGCCGTTCATCTCGCGCCCGATGTCCTCCTTGGCGCGGTCCTCGACCCAGGACTGTTGCATCACGTCACAGTAGGTCGCGAACTCCGAGAACACGACGGGGTTGATGCCGTCGGAGAAGACGTCGACCGCGCGCCCGTCGTCGGCGACCGAAGCCTCGGTGACGCCCGCCAGTTGGTCGCGTTGTGGGCTGGCGAAGCCGATGTCCTCCTGGACGATGCGGTTGATGGTGTAGGCGACGTCGTCCGGGGTGAGGTCGTCGCCGTTGTGGAACTGCACGTCCTCGCGGATGGTAAACCGGACGTGGCCGTCCTCGACGCGCTCGAACTCCGTCGCGAGGTTCGTCTGGACCTCGCCGTCGGCGTTGCGGGTCAACACGCCCTCGTAGGCGTGGAGCATCACAACGTCCGTCGGCGTCTCCCGGTGGTCGTGGGGGTCCAGCCCCGAGGGCATGTTGCCCTGCGTGATCCGCACCGGGAACTCGGCCATGTCGTCGCCGTCACTGCCGTCGCCACCGTCACCGCCGTCGC
>CAZUWC010000019.1:0-13457 GCA_964623935.1 uncultured Halobacteriales archaeon | reverse complement strand
GCGTCGCTGACCGAGAGTCAATCCCGATAGTGCCATCGGGGAGCGTCGGGTATACCCGACAGGTTTATCGCGGGACCAGCGCACGGGCCTACACATGGCCGGGGCGACGCAGGTGTTGGAGATCCTGCTCAACGGGCTGACCATCGGGTTCGTCTACGTGCTCGTCGCCGCCGGGCTGTCGGTCGTGTTCGGCGTGATGGACGTTCTCAACATCTCCCACGGCGAGTTGCTCGCCCTGGGGGCGTACTTCGCGTTCTCGCTGGTGGTGGGGCTGGGCGAGGGGGGGTTCTGGCTGGCGCTCGTCACGGTACCCCTCGTCGTTGGTGTCGTGGGTGCCCTCCTCGAACGCGCGACCATCCGCCGGGTCTACGGGCGGGGCCACCTCGCCCAGATCCTCCTGACGTTCGGACTGCTGCTGGTCATCTACGACCTGAAGCGCATCGTCTGGGGGACCGACGCCAAACTGGTCCCGCCGCCGGCCGTCCTGAATCGCCCGGTCGAGATTCTGGGCTTCTCGTACTCGCTGTACAGCTACTTCATGATCGCAAGCGGCGCGACGCTCGCGCTCGTGACATGGGCGCTCCTGCGGTACACCCGGTACGGTCTCGTCATTCGCGCGGGCTCACAGGACCGCGGGATGGTCCGCAACCTCGGGGTCGACATCGACCGGTACTACACGGTCGTGTTCGGGTTCGGCGCCGCGCTGGCGGCCTTCGGCGGCGTGGTCCTCGGGGGCTACCAGAACGTCACCCTTGAGATGGGAAATTCGGTCATCATCCCGGCGTTCGTCATCGTCGTGCTCGGCGGACTCGGGAGTTTCCGTGGAGCGGTCCTGGGCGGCCTGCTGGTCGGGATCATCCAGAGTACCGTCAGCACGTTCCTCCCCGAGTTCCAGGGGATGGTCATCTTCCTGTTGATGATCGGGATCCTCCTGGTCCGGCCCAGGGGCCTGTTCGGGACGGCCGCCGACGGGGCTGGCGGGACGTCCGGTACCAGCGAGTTCGTCGGCGGACTGGAGCGGGGCGTCCTCGACGGGCGCACGCGGTCGCTCCTCGGAGTCGGACTCGTGGCCGTGCTGGCGCTCGTTCCGGTCTTCGCCGGCCGCCTCTACTCGGGGTTCGTGGTGTCGCTGCTCATCACGGTGCTCATCTGGGCGCTGTTCGCGTTGAGCCTCGACGTCATCCTGGGGTACGCGGGGCTGATATCGCTGGGGCAGGCGCTGTTCTACGGCCTCGGGGCCTACGCCGTCGTGATGACGTTGCTCCACGTCTCGCCCTCGGCAGTGGTCGCGCTCGCCGTGGCCGTCATCGGGTCCGTCCTCGCGGCCTGGGTCGTCGCCCACCTCGCAATCCGCGTCTCGGGGGTGTACTTCGTGATGATCACGCTCGCCGTCGCGGAGGTGGTCCACGAGGCCGTCTTCACCGTCGATTTCACCGGCGGGAGCAACGGCCTGTTCGGCGCACCCGAGCCGTTCTACGGCGTCGGTCCCGTGGGCGTTCGGTTCGACGAGGTGATCGTCGGCATCGAACCGTTCGCCTTCACCGGGGACGAACTGTTCTACTACGTCCTGCTCGGGGTGGTCGTCGGGTCGTACCTGCTCGTGCGGCGCGTGATGCGCTCGCCGTTCGGGAGCGTCCTCCAGTCGATCCGGGAGAACGAAACCCGCTCGCGGTTTCTCGGCTACGACGTCCAGGGTGCCAAGCGGCGTGCGTTCGTCATCAGCGGCACCCTCGCGGGGCTTTCCGGCGCGATGTTCGGCCTCCACAACGGCTTTGCCGCCCCGTCGTTGCTCCACTGGATAAACAGCGGCGACGTCATCGTGATGGCGGTCCTCGGCGGGTCGGGCACCCTCTACGGGCCGATGCTCGGCGCGGCGGTGTTCACCGTCTTCGAGGAACGGCTCTCCTCGCTGGTCCCGTGGTGGCGCCTGCTGCTCGGGGCACTGTTCGTGCTCGTGGTGCTCGTGCTCCCGAAGGGACTGGTCTCCCTGCCGGGACGACTGCGGGAGACGTGGGCGCCACGCCGGGAGGTCGGCCCGGCCGACGATACCAGAGAGGTCGAGACCGACGACTAGTCCCGGAGGTGGGGACAGCCCGCCGGCGGAGACGGCGAACCGGGTGGCTGTGACCGATCAGTATACTTTAGTGGCACTCCTCGATATGGGGGGACATGCCAGACGACGAGGCGGCAAACGGACGGATGCGTGCGGGGATGAACAGGCGGCGCGCGCTGCAGTGCCTTTCGGGCGGGGCGTTGGCGCTCTCGCTCGGGGCCGCAGGCTGTGTCCAGGAGACCGACGACGGCTCCGACGGCGACGGCGATGGAGGCGACGCCACCGACGGCGACGACGGGGAGGACGGGTCCGACGGCGACGAGTCCGGGGACGGGGCGAGCACCGACGGCGGCGACATCGGGACCGTGACCGTCGGGGTGCTGGTCCCGGAGAGTGGTCCCTCGGCACCGCTGGGCGGGGCCCAGCGCCAGGGGGCCGAACTGGGCGTGGCGTTCGTCAACGACAGCGACGCGTTCGACTTCGAGATCGAACCCGTCTACGAGGACACCCAGACCGACCCGCCGACCGGCCGGAGCAAGGCCGAGAAGGTCGTCGCGGAAGACGGCGCGAGCTACATCGTCGGCGCACTGGAGAGTTCCGTCGGGCTCGCGGTGGCGGACTTCGCTGGGCGGGAGGACGCGCTGTACCTCTCGGGTGCGGCAGCCGTCGAGATCACCGGCGAGGAGTGCAACGCGAACACCTTCCGCTACGAGTCGAACGCGGCCCAGCACATGGCGGGGCTCACCGACTTCGCCGCGCGCGAACTCGGCACGAAGTGGTGGCTCCACAGCACGGACGAGGCCTACGGCCAGTCCGCCTTCGAGCAGATCGACCGCCGTATCGAGGCCCAGAACCTCGACGTCGACATCGTGGGCCGGACTGCGCCGGACTTCGGAACCGAGAACTACGGGCCACAGATCAGCCAGATAGGCAACTCCGAGGCGGAAGTGCTGGCCATCCCCGAGACCGGTGCCGACCTGATCAACTTCATGAAACAGGCCGAGAGCGCCGGCCTCACCGAGGAGATCGACATCATCGGGACTGCACTGTTCGCCCAGGTCTCCCGGGCGGCGCTGGGCGAGACCGCCATCGGGACCTACTCCTCGGTCCTGTACAACCACCAGCTCGAGACCGGGGACAACCCCGAGTTCGTCGCCGCCTACCGCGACGAGTACGACGTCCCGCCGGGCAACTTCGCTCGCGTCGGGTACGAACTGGTGCGGTCGGTCGCCCGCGGCGTTCAGGCCGCCGGGACGGAAGATCCCGGCCAGGTCGGCGACGCGCTGGAGGACCTGGAGATGACGACCGTCCTCGGCGACACCGCCTACCGCGCCTGCGACCACCAGGCGGTCAACCCGGTCTGGACCGGCCGCATCGTCGCCGCCGATGAGGGCAGCGAGGTGGAACTCCTCGACAAGGTGGAGGGTCCCGATACAGTCCGACCCTGCGAGGAGACCGGCTGTACTCTCTGATGGCTCGCGAGGCCCTGCTTGCCGTCGACGCCGGCACGAGCACCGTCAAGGCCGCCGCCTTCGGGACCGACGGGACGGAACTCGCGACGGCCACCCGCGAGAACGACATCCTCCGCCCCCGGGCCGGCCACGTCGAAGGGGACATGACCGCGGTCTGGGAGCGAACGGCCGAGGCACTCCGCGAACTCGTCGATGCACTGGGGCCCGACACCGAACCGCTCGGAGTGGGACTGACAGGCCAGGGTGACGGCCTCTGGGCAGTCACGCCCGACGGTCGGCCGGCCGGGAACGCCATCCTCTGGTCGGACGGCCGCGCGGCACCCATCCTCGAGGAGTGGGAGGAAGACGGGCGGATGGACGCCATCGTCGACCGGTGTGGCTCGGCCCCCTTCCCCGGAATGGGTCTGCCCCTGCTCGCGTGGCTGGCCCGCGAGGAGCCCGACCGCTTCGAGCGGATCGGAACCGTCCTCTCCTGCAAGGACTGGCTGGCCTCCCGGCTGACCGGCGAGTTGACCATCGACCACAGCGAGGCGACGGTGCCGTACCTCGACGCCGATACCGGGCGCGTCGACCCGGGCGTCTTCGACGACGTCGACCTGCCGAGCGGCGCGGACCTCCTGCCGTCCCTGTCGGCGCCGACCGACGTCGTCGGCGAGGTGACCGCCGAGGCGGCCGGGGCGACCGGTCTCGACGCCGGATTGCCGGTGGTCGCCGGCCCGTTCGACGTCCCGGCCGCGGGCATCGGCAGCGGGACCGCCACGCCCGGGGAGGGGTCGGTGACGCTCGGAACCTCGCTGACCCACCAGGTGCTCGTCGACGGTCCCCGGGAGGACGCGACCGGCATCGGGATGGCACTCGGCATCGAGGGGCTGTGGACCTACGCCGTCGGCTCGAACGCCGGGACACCCAGCCTCGAGTGGGCCGCCGACGCCATTGCCGGCGTCGAGGACGTCGACCGCCTGGCAACGGTCGCGGCGGAGGCGCCCGTCGGCAGCGGCGGCGTCCTCTACCATCCCTATCTGAGCAACGCCGGCGAGCGCGGGCCGTTCGTCGATCCGAACGCCCGGGCGCAGTTCGTGGGGCTGGGACCCGACCACGACACCGAACACCTGGTCCGGGCCGTCTACGAGGGGCTCTCCCTGGCGGTGCGGGACTGCGTCGAACACCTCCCCGCCGAGGCTGGAACCGTAGCGGCGTCGGGTGGTGGCGCCCGCTCCGAACTGTGGTGTCGACTCGTCGCGGACTGCCTGGACCGTCCCGTCGACGTGCCGGCCGGGTCGGAACAGGGGGCCGCGGGCGCAGCCATCGTCCTCGGACTGGCACTCGACGTCTACGACTCCCTGGAGGGCGCTGTCGAGCGGTTCGTCGCGACGGACCGGCGGTACGACCCGCGGTCGGACGCCGCCTCGACGTACGACTCGCTGTACGACCTGTTCGTCGACGTCAGGCAGGCCGCCGAACCAGTGTGGGAACGCCGGGCCGAGACGGCCGCGGACCTCGACGGTCCCTGATAGTGATTGCTGTAGTCCGGTACCGGATCGACCGCACGACGTGCCGCGGTCGAGACTGTAAAAAGCTACAGCAATCACTATGACCAAAGGCACTCGTTCTCCCGTTGAACCCTCGTTGATAACGTACCCAGAATATGACTCAAAAGATAACTAAAATAAATAGTATATTATAATTATATTTATACCGATCAATGTTCCATACTATTCCTTGCAAGAGTGCTTCTTGTCGGCAGTCAACTACTCCTGTAATACCATCAAATCACGTATAAAAACGCTAAATTATTATATATCCATACTTAATCGTGATAATTGATTTATGTTATCGCTCCTGTCGCAAGTCCCCGGATTTGCACGAAACTCATGACGGTGTCTTGGATGGCTATGTATCGTACGGAGACAGCTTTCTGTTTCGTGGGAACGAAAAGATCACGCACGACCGTATCAGAGGTCGATCCACTTGCCCCGGTTGTCACTCCGTTCGACGGCGTCGAGGATGCGCTGGACATCCAGCCCTGCCTCGAAGTCGGGGTCGTGGGATTCGCCGGCCGCGGCGGCAGAGAGGAATTCGTAGTTCTCGTGGACGAAGGTGTGCTCCCAGCCGACAACGTGGCCCGGGGGCCACCAGTGGTCGACGTACGGGTCGTCGGGGTCCGTCACGAGAACAGTCTCGAACCCCCGGTCGTCGGCGGCAAGGATTTCAAGTTCGTTGAGCCGTTCCAGGTCGAATCTGATCGAGCCACCCGAGCCGTTGAGTTCGATTGTGTTAGCGTTCTTGTGACCGGTCGCGTTCCGGGTGGCCTCAAAAACGCCCATCGCGCCACCTCCGAACTCGACCTGGGCGGTGTAGGCGTCGTCAACGGTCACCGGCCGTGTCTCGACGGCGTCACCGGCCTCCGCGTCGAGGCCGCCGCCGTCCTCGCCGGGGACCGGACGCTCCTCGACGAAGGTTTCGAGGTGGCCTGACACACGGCTCACGTGGTCGCCAAGCAGGAATTGCGCGAGGTCGATGGAGTGGGCGCCGAGATCGCCCAGGGCACCGCTGCCCGCGATTTCCGTAGAGTTGCGCCAGCTCCAGGGCGCCGCTGGGTCGACCAGCCAGTCCTGGAGGTACGAGGCGCGCACGTGGAACACCTCGCCGAGGAACCCATCTTCGACGAGTCGCTTCGCGTACTGGATGGCGGGCACGAACCGGTAATTGAACGCGACCCCGGCGGTGGCGTCGCTCTCGCGGGCCGCGTCTGCCATCCCCTCGGCGGCCTCCAGCGTGTGTGCCAGCGGCTTCTCGCAGAAGACGTGCGTACCCGTCTCCAGTGCCGCGATGGACGGTTCGGGGTGGAGGTTGTTCGGCCCGAGGTTGTAGAAGACGTCGACCTCGTCGACGACCGCCTCCCAGTCGGTGGCGTAGCGCTCGAACCCCAGCCTGTCGACGGCGTCGGCGAGCGCGTCCTCGTCACGACCCACGAGGACATCCCGTTCGACCGCCGGTGCGTCGGGGAAGAACATCGGGAGGCGGGCGAGCGCATTCGCGTGGGCTTGGCCCATGAACCGGTAGCCCAGGAAGCCGACGGAGAGCGTCATGGTCTCACGCCCAGTAGGCCTCCCCGGGCTGTGTCTCGAAGACGGCCCGCTGGAGCAGGTCGACGGCCTTCTCAAGGCCCTCGCGCCCGGAGGTCAGCGAGTCCTCGTGTTCGATGGAGAGGGCACCCTCGTAGCCGACCATCCGCAACGTCGAAACGACGTCCTTCCAGTGGGCCTCGTCGTGGCCGTAGCCGATGGAGCGGAACAGCCACGATCGGTCCGGCTCGTCCGTGTAGGGGTTCGTGTCGAGATACCCCTGCACGCGGGCGTTGTGCTCGTAGAGCCGCGTGTCCTTGGCGTGGAAGTGGTGGATGGCGTCGCGCTCGCCGAGATAGCGGATCGCTTCGATGACGTCGATGCCCTGCCAGTAGAGGTGCGACGGGTCGAAGTTCGCGCCGATACGCTCGTTCGTCGCCTCCCGGAGGCGCATCATGCTCGTCGGCTCGTAGACCAGCATGTTGGGGTGCATCTCGATGCAGACGTTCACCCCGTGGTCGGCCGCGTGCTCCGCGATGTCGCTCCACCGGGGGATTGCGACCTCCTCCCACTGGTACTGCAGGGCCTCGGCGTGTTCGGGTGGCCAGGGGGCCGTGATCCAGTTGGGCACCTCGCCGGCCGGACTACCCGCGGGCAGCCCCGAGAACGTGTTGACGTTGTCGACGCCGAGCTGGTTGGCGAGCCGGACCGCCTCTTCGATCTCCCTCGTTGCGCGCTCGGCGCGCTCGGGGTCGGGGTGGAGCGGGTTGTTGTGGGTCGCCAGCGCGCTGATCCGGAGGTCGTTACCCTCGACCGTCTCGAGCAGGTCCGACTGTGCCTCGTCGTCGTCGAGGAACTCCTCGCGGGGAAGGTGGTCGTCGCCCACGAATCCGCCGCAACCGAGTTCCACCGCGTCGACACCGATTCCCGACAGGTAGTCGAGCGCTCCGTCGAGCGGTTCGCCGCCGAGTGCGACTGTCAGGACTCCTATGTCCATACCTGCGACCACGTCTGGACTCAAAATAAAGCTAGGGTTCAGTGTGCCGGCGCGGTGGCGACGTGCCCCGTTCGCACGCCAAGTTTTATTATCCGGCTGTTTGTGGGTCAGTACCATGCAAATCGGTGTCAACCTCTGGGTCTGGGAATCGATGCTGTCCGACGATCAGGTCGAGCACCGCGTCGCACAGGCCGCCCGGATGGGCTTCGATGTCGTCGAGTTCCCAATTGAGGAGCCCGAGAGCTTCGACTACGAGCGGGCCGCCGACTGCCTCGCCGATCACGGGCTCGACGCGAGCGTCGTCGTGGCGATGACAGACCAGCGGGACATGCTCCACGAGGACCCCGACCGCCGGGCGAACGGACGGGAGTACGTCCGTGATTGCGTCGACGCCGCCGCGGCGCTGGGTGCCGACCGCGTCGTCGGCCCCCTGTACTCCGCGGTGGGACGAACCTGGCGGATGAGCCCCGGGGAACGGGCGGAGGCGGTCGACCTGCTCGTCGGGCAACTCGCGGATCTGGCGGCCTACGCCGACGAGCACTCCGTCCGGCTCTGTGTCGAGCCCATCAACCGGTTCGAGACGAGTTTCCTCAATACGACTGAGCAGGCGCTCGGCGTCATCGAGCGGGTCGACCACCCCGCCTGTACGCTGTTGCTCGATACGTTCCACGCGAACATCGAGGAGTCGTCGCTTCCGGCCGCGATCAGGGCCGCCGGTGAGCAACTGGGCCACGTGCACGCCTGCGGGAACGACCGTGGTGCCCCCGGAAACGGACACATCCCGTGGGACGACATCGCGGACGCACTCGCCGACGTCGGCTACGACGACCAAGTCGTCGTCGAGTCGTTCACGCCAGAGGTCGAGAGCATCGCCCGCGCTGCAGCGATCTGGCGGCCGCTCGAACCGAGCCAGGACGCGCTCGCAGGGGAGGGACTGGCGTTCCTCGAGGACCTCTTCGCACAGGTGTAACCGCCGGCAATCGACGAGGCAAATCAAGGAAGCGGCGGCCCGCGAGCGGGTCAAGCGACCCCGACAGCGACCCCCGCACCGACAGCGAGCCAGACGCCGACTGTGACGACGACTGGCACCAGCGCCCGCCGGCGCGACAGGCCGTGCAGTTCCACGACGCCGGCGTGCATCAGCCACGCCACCGCGAGCACCACCGGCACGACGACGACGAGTGCCGTGATCGCTGGATTGACCAGGGTCACGATCCCGAAGCCGAGTGAGACCTGCGGCACGAACAGCAAGACGATCGGCGCCAGCCCGTAGCAGACGACCGCGAGCGAACTCTCGTAGTCGCCGGTGCTCCCGAGGTACTGGCAGGTCGCCTCCACGGTGACGAAGGCGAGCAACGAGAGGAACACCACGACCAGGTAGAACTGGATGAGTGCGACCGCCCAGGAGTCGGCCGCGAAGAGACCGAACTCCAGGGGCGGGAGCCCGAGCAGCGGGCCGACCCCCCCCAGTGTGGTCATTCCGACCCAGAGCAACACGCCGGTCGCGCCGATGGAAACCATCAGGAACGCCAGCACGTCGTCGGTGGTCTTCTGGACCGCTGTCGTGCGGAAGAACCCGGTCGGCGACGAGACCAGTCCCCTGAGGGGCGACGCGTACCACTTGCCGAGCAGACCGACCGTGAAGCTCTTGAACACGGTGTCGAGGCCGATGGCGACGATGATAAACAGCCCGGTGATGATCGCCTGCCAGCCGCCGACCCCGAAGCCGGCGATGGCCAGGATGTTCTGTGCCAGCGAGAGGATGAGCGCCCCCATCAGGACGCCGACGACCGACCCCTCGCCGCCGGTGAGTTTCGTCCCCCCGAGCACGACTGCGGCGATGACGATGAGCGCCAGGCCGTTACCGGTGTTCGGCGAGACGCTCCCGATGCGGCCCAGTTGTGTGATGCCCGCGAACGCGGCCATGGCGGCGGCGATTCCGAAACAGCCGAGCTTGAGTATCTCCGGGTCGACCCCCGTGGTCTGGACCGAGTTGATGTTGTCACCGGTGGCGCGGATGCGGTAGCCAAAACGCGTGTAGAACAGCATGTAGTGGAACAGCCCGAGCAGGAGGAAGACCCAGAGGATCTGGACGGAGAAGGAACTCCACTGCTGGACTTCCTGGTGGACCAGCGGGACGCGGTAGCTGATCGTGAAGGGCAACTCGACGGTGCCGCCCAGCGCGGAGAGCACCAGGTTGTTCTGCTCCGGGCCGATCGTCTCCGACTGGCCGCCGAGCATCAGCCGGTGGACGCCCCGGATCAGCGTCAGCGTCCCGATGGTGATGATCAGCGAGGGCAGTTCGAGTTTGGTGACCAACAGTCCCTGCGTAATGCCGTAGACGACGGAGAACGCGAGGACGACGATGATAGCGAACATCGGACTGTATCCCAGTTCGCCGATCATGATGGCGACCAGGCCCGACGAGAGGGCGAACACCGAGCCGACCGACAGGTCGAACTCGGCGGTGACCATCAGGATAGCCATCCCGTAGCCGATCAGGGTGACGATGGCCGCGCTGCGCATCACGCGGAACAGGTTGTCGAGCGTGAGAAACCGCTGGGGATCGACGAACACGCCGATCACGAAGATCGTGAGGAGGCCCACCGTGACGCTGGATTCCCGGCGTTCGAAGACCGACCCGAGCGCCGTCCGGACGCGTTCCATGCTGGAGTGTGCGGTCGACATGCTAGTTCTCCCGTTCCCTGTGCATCCGCTCGACGATGTCCATCCGCCTGACGTCGTCCTCGTCGGTGTTCAGCAGTTCGATCACCTCGCCGTCGCGCATGACTGCGATCCGGTCCGCGACGTCGACGACGACGTCGATCTTGTGCGAGATGAGGATTACCGACTTCTCGCCGTCGGGGATTTCCCGCACGAGATCGATGATCTTGTCGGTCCCCGTCGCCGATACCTCCGAGGTCGGCTCGTCGAGGATGATGATTGGCGGGTCACGGACGAGCGCGCGGGCGACGGCCACGGCCTGTTTCTGGCCACCCGACAGCTCGTCGACCGGGGACCGCGGGTCGAAGTCGAACCCGATCTCGTTGAGGGCCTCCCGGGCCTCGCGATTCATCCGGTCCGTGTCGACCCGCCGGAACAGCCACCCCTTCGGGCCGCTCCTGATGGGTTCCATCCCGAGGAAGATGTTGCTCGCCGCGCTGGCGTTCGGGCTCAGGTGCTGTTCCTGGTACACCGTGGCGATGCCGGCGTCCATGGCGTCTTTGGAAGACGAGAAGAACTGCCTGGCCAGGTGGTCGTTCTCCCTGAGGTAGATGTCCCCTGCCGTCGGCTGGAGCACCCCGGAGAGCATCTTGATGAACGTCGACTTCCCGGCGCCGTTGTCGCCGGCGATCGCCATGATCTCGTCGGACTTGATGTCGAGGCTGACGTCCTTGACTGCCTCGATGGCACCGAAATACTTGGTGAGCCCGTCGGTTCTGAGCGTGACATCCGAGGGTACCTCCTCGATGATCGAGCTACCGTCCGGTGGTGCCCCCGGTGGACCCGATTCTGTTTCTGACATGAGTGGTAGGTCGAAGTGGCGTGTAAAAACTCTTTGGAGGGGTTACAGGAACTCGTAGTTGTTCTCCTGCCACTCCAGGAGGTCGCCCCAGGACCGGCGCTCGAGGGCGAAGTCGACGTTCTCCTCGTCGACGACGCTGACGCCCCACTCGAGGTTTTTCATCTCGATGCCACGCTCGAGGTACATCCAGGCCAGCGGGACGTTCTGGAACCCCTGGCTGTAGGGGTCCTGCCCGACGGTGAAGTCGATGTTGCCGCCGGCGATGGCGTCGAGCAGCGGCCGGACCAGATCGAAGCCACAGATGACCATCGGCTCCTCGAGCTCGCCGGCCTCGAGGGCCTGGCCCGCCCCGACGGCACCCCAGAACGCGGAACAGACGACGGCGTCGACGTCTTCGCCGCCGATGGTGGAGACGATGGTGTCCCGTGCCTCCGAGATGTTCGGGCTCGGGTTGATGACCTGGTCGTCGAAAATGGTCACGTTCCCCTGGGCCTCGAAGAACCGCTGGGCAGTCCCCGTGGGGTTCGCGTCGGCGTTGACCCGTCGCGTCACCGACGGGTTGTCGGGGAGTTCGTTGGTGAGCAGGACAGTGTATTCGTCCGTGTCGAGTTTCGACTGCATGCGGTCGTAGGCCTCGGCCGCCATCGCCGACCCGCCCCGGGAGTCGCGGATACCAACGTGTGGGGCGATCATCTCCTGACCACGGTAGGAGAGGTTCTCCCGCTGTCGCTCGTAGTTCCAGTCGACGTTCGCCGGAGTGGTGTGCCCGTTGACGACTGCGATGTCGTTGTCGAGGGCCTGCTGGATGGGGTCGATGTACGCCTGGTTGTCGAGGATCGTCGTGACGAGCACGTCGCCTGCCGAGAGGTCTTCGATGGTCGTCTCGATGATGTCGACCTGTTCGGCGACGCCACCTTCCTGTCCTGGGCCCGTGACGCCACCGGTCCAGCCGAAGACGTTGAGCGCGTCGTTGAACCCGACGGTCATCGGGATGAAAAAGGGGTTGTCGATGTTCTGGATGACGAACACCGCCTCCCGCACGGTGTCGCCCGCTCCCGATTCGGTGTTCGACGCGTCCCACTGTGGCGGCGCGACCATCGGGTGGCGCGAGAACTCGAAGTCGTCCGCGGTCTCGTTTTCCACTTGTTCGCCGCCGTCGCCACTGTCGCCACCGTCGCTACCGTCTTCCTCCTCGTTGACGCCGAACTGGCAGCCAGCCAGCCCGACCGCCGCACCGACCGCTCCGAGCTGTTTCATGAGGTCCCGACGGGAGACGCCTTTCCCGACGTCTATCGATACTCGTCCGTCTTCTAAAACGTCCTGTGGACGCATACTCAGGTATCCATACCGCCGGGTAAATAAATACTAGCATTAATATCATAAATAATATGGTTATACAGTGGTCGCTGTACCCCCTACCGGGCCGGCCACAGGACACCGGGCGGTTACTGGGACATAGCGACAGCAACCGGTTCATACTGAGCGCCGTAAGCCGTTACCGGATCGACCACACGATGTACCGCGGTCGACACGGTAAATCGTTACAGCGATCACTATCAGTCGACCGAAACGTCTACCGTCTCGGTCCCGTCGGCAGCCTCGTAAATCGCGTCCATGACGCACATGTCGACGAACCCGTGCTCGGCGTCGGGGTACACCGGGGTGTCCGTCAGCAGGCAGTGGGCGAAGTAGTCGAACTCCTCGGTCATCTGGTTGACCTGCTCGAAGTCTACCTCCCAGTGTTCCTCACCCACCGACACGCGAAAGCCCCGGTCTTGCCTGTTGAAGAAGGCTGGGTCGATCTCCACCTCGCCCTCGGTGCCGGTCACGCGGAGATGGCTCGACTGGTAGGCGTTCTGGCTGGCGGTGCAGGTGGCGTAGACACCGTCAGGAAAGACGAGCGTGAACGCCGCGTGCTCGTCGCCGACGTCGGCGAAGGCGGCGTGCTCGTAGGTGGTGTGGGCCTGCACGGCTGTGGGGTCGGCGTCAAGGACGAACCGGACCGTGTTGATGGGGTAGAGGCCGATGTCCTTGACCGTGGCACCCCCCGAGAGGTCCGGATCAAGTCGCCACTGGTCGGGATCAGGGATGATATCCAGGAGTGGCTGTGACATGTTCCCGTGGACGAGCACCGGATCGCCGATCAGCCCAGATTCGACGATTTCGCGGGCGCGCCGCACCGCCGGTTCGGTCTGCATCCGGTATGCGATCATCACCTGGACGTCGCTGTCTTCGGCCACGTCGACGAGGTCACGGGCCCGTGGGACGGTGGCTTCCATCGGCTTCTCGCAGAGGACGTCTTTCCCCAGCCGGGCCGCAGTCTCGACGAACGGGAGGTGGCGGG